>JANMHY010000591.1:0-2787 GCA_031375525.1 Burkholderiales bacterium | reverse complement strand
CGCGGCATAGCGCAGCGCGTAGTCCTCGAGGGACTCCTTGGCCACCCACGATTGGTATTCGCGCCTGACTCGAAGCATCGCCGCGGCCGCTCCCGCCGGGCGCGCCGGCCCAGCGTGTCGAGGGTAGCGCAAGGCCCTGGCCAATGCACGGATTGCACGGATTTCGCTTTTGCAGGCCGTGGATGCCCGTGTTGACACAGCGCGAACCGCAGGAGAAGAATCAGTGTGCTCCTGCGCTTGTGGACGGGAGCGCCTGCCTCATTCGAAGGACGGGTGTGCACGACGAACGCTCTCCCACGATGGCCTGTCTGGTGCGGGCCATCCACGCCGCCGGCGTCGACGCCGGGCAGTGGCCGGCCGTGCTCGAACAGCTGCGCGAAGACTTCGACGCCAGCGTCGTCACGATCGGCCGCCACGAGTTCGCCAGCGGCGCCGACGCGGCGCTGTACGAGTCGCCCGACAACTTGCACTTCAGCCGCGACATCGCCGCCTTCGCGGCGCGCAATCCGTGGTACCTGGCGAGCGACGACTACGTTGCCGGCCGCGTGATCAGCGGTGAAGACATCGTCAGCACCAGGGACTTGAAGCGCACCGACTTCTACCGCGGCTTCCTGCAGCCGCGCGGCCTGCTGCACCGGCTGTGCGGCGTGGTCGCGCAGCGCGGCAGCAGCGCCTACCTGCTCTCCGCCTACCGGCGCGAGGAGCGCGGCGCGTTCGGCGCGGCAGACAAGAACGAGTTGCACTTGCTGCTCGGCCATGTGACGCTGTCGCTCGAGTCGCAATGGCGCTGGCAGGAAGCCGACGACATGGCGCATGCGCTGCTCGCGCTGTCGGACCACGACGAAAACCCGGTGCTGCTCGTCACCGCGCAGTCCGAAGCGGTCTATCGCAACCCGGCCGCGGACCGGCTGCTCGACCGTGCCAGTGGGCTGCGCCTGGACGGCGCGTGCGTGCTGGCCGCGAGCCCGGCCGACCAGCGCGTGCTGCGCGAGGCGATCGCACAGGCCGCGCAAGGCGATCCGGCGACCACGGCGCCGCATGTGGTGGCTCTGGCGCAGGCGGCCGCCGGTGCGCCGATGGTGGTGGTCGTGCGCGCCGCGGGTTCGGTGTTCGCCAGCAGCGCCGGCGCGCGGCGCGGCCTGGCGATGGTCACGGTGCGCGGCGGCGGCACAGCGCATGACCCGGCGACCTGCGCCTTCGCGCGCGAGTATGAGTTGACGGCGGCGCAGGCCAAGGTCAGTGCGCTGGTCTTCGCCGGCCAGCCGCTGGCCGCGATCGCGCACACGCTGGGCGTGTCCGAGAACACGGTGCGCAGCCACCTGCGGCTCGTGTTCCAGAAGACCGACACGCACAGCCAGATGGATCTGGTGCACCTGCACGCGCGCATCTGCGCATCGATGCCGTAGCCGTCAACCGCAGTTGCAGCCGAAGCCGCAGGCATGGCGCCAGTTGGCGCGCCCTGCCTGGGCCTGCGGGCGCGCGAGCCAGCCACTCGCACCGGCCGCGCCGCCGAGAAACGGCGCCGACAGCAGCTTGGCGCACACCGCGCCGCACACCGGGCACGCCGCCGGCGCGCCCGGTGCCTTGATCGAGCCCTGCGCGCGGAACTCACCGCAGCGCGCGCAACGAAAGTCGTACAGCGGCATGCGGCTACTTCAACGTGCCACTGAGCAGCAGGAAGCCCGGCAACCAACCGGTGAACACGCCCTCGGCCACGGTGATCGCGCCCACCATCTTGGCGATCGGTCTTTTCATCACCAGCAGCACGAAGAACAGCAACCACAACACGCCCCATGCGCCCCAGCTCAGGCCGAACCAGTAGCCCCAGGTCGTCGTCGCGCCTTGCAGCGTTTCGATGGTCACCGGGACCGCGGTGATGGCGACGAACAGGCAGAACCAGCCGAGGCCGCGGCCGTCGGCGCCGTTGTAGCGGTTGAGCGCAACCCAGAAGTAGGTGAACGTGAACAGCAGCGTCAGCGCCGCGGCCTTGATCGAGGCCTGGTCGTGGCCCGGGCCGAAGGCGAGGTACAGCGCCACGAGCAGCGTGATGCCGCCGACGAAGCTGTCGATGACCGCAATCTCGTTGTCGCCGATCTTGCCGAGCAGCCACAGGCCGTTCAGGCAGAGCACGGCGCCGACGAAGAACAGAACCAGTCCGAGCATGATGTGTCCCCTCGTGTCGTTGTGCAGGCGCTCCCAGCCCGCGCGCAGCGGGCCAGGAGCGGCGTGTTGTTCTCAGTTGGCGGACTTCGGCACCTGCATGCCTTGCTTGACCTGGTGCAGCGCGCCCTTGGCCGACGGACGGATGTCGAAGTCGAAGATCGCCCGCGGGATGTAGATCGTCGAGCAGGCGTTCGGGATGTCGACCACGCCCGACAAGCGCCCTTCGACCGGCGCCGTGCCCAGGATCATGTAGGCCTGGATGTCGGTGTAGCCGAACTTCATCAGGTAGTCGATGGCGTGGTTGCAGGCGTTCGCATAGGCCAGCCACGAGTCGAGGTAATGCTGCTTGCCCTGCGAATCCACCGAGACGCCGGAGAACGCCAGCCACTCGGTGTACTGCGGGTCGCGCAGGCCGGGCATGAACATCGCGTTCTCCTTGATGCCGTACTTGGCCATGCCGCCCTTGATCACGTCGACATGCAGGTCCATGAAGCCGCCCATCTCGATGGCGCCGCAGAACGTGATCTCGCCGTCGCCCTGCGAGAAATGCAGGTCGCCGAACGAGAGCTTGGCGCCGGGCACGAAGACCGGATAGAAGATGCGGCTGCCGGCGGTGAGGTTCTT
>JANMHY010000581.1:0-5150 GCA_031375525.1 Burkholderiales bacterium | reverse complement strand
TGTTAAGGGTTGTGGGACACCTGCCCGGCGAGCGGCACTGAGCGTCGAGCCGGCGCGACCTGAGGGCAGGTGTCCCACAAGCCTCGAGGGAGGAAACCGCGGCGAGTGGCACCGCAGTTGTTCAACGCGCTATGGTGATTTGGAAGGGCCAGCGCGGCCGCGCGGCAGCGCCGGGGCGGTCTGCGTCAGCGCCGATGTGGTCGCGCCGAGGCGATCGACGTCGGCCAGCCGCGTTGGCGCAACGGCCGCGGCGATGCGCCGGGGCTGACGAAGGCGCCAAGCGCAAGCCGGCGCGGCCGATCGCGGCGAGCGGCGGATCGGCAAGGCGTCCAGGCGGTGAAGCTGCAGGCGCGTCATGGCGTCGGCGGTGCGCGGATGGATTGTCCTCGCGTGAAGGTCTGGACGATGGTCATCGCCTGACCGCAATGTCGACACACGAAGGTGGGCCGAGCGGCACCATGGTTGTCCTCGGCTGCGCTCGCGGGGGTTGTGTGCGGGGCCGCAGCACTCAACAGCTCGCGCGCCAGCGCCAGACTGGCCTTGCGGCTGCCGTTGGCCAACAGGCCGTAGTGCCGGATGCGATGGAGTCCGCCGGGCAGCACATGCAGCAGGAAGCGGCGCATGAACTCACCCGGATCGAGCGTCATGGCCTTGTAGCGCGTCTTGCCCTTGGCGCGGTAGTCCTTCCAGCGGAAGGTCACGCCACGCTCGTCCATCGCGATCAGCCGGCTGTTGGAGATCGCCATCCGGTGCGTGTAGCGCGACAGGTACGCCAGCACCGCCTGCGGCCCGGCGAAGGGCCGCTTGGCGTAGACCACCCACTCGCACTGGTGCAGCGACGCGAGCCAGGCCTTGAACGCCGTGGCGTCGGCCAGCACCAGCGTGGCGCCGATGCGCGCCCCCAGATGCTTCGGATCGGCGGCGATGGTCATCAGCACCTCGGCGGCCACGTCGAACAACAGCCCGTAGATCACCGCTTTGTTCTGGTAGGCGATGGCCGCAATCGGCGCCGGCAGCGTGAAGACCACGTGGTAATACTCCACCGGCAGCAGATCGGCTTGGCGCGCATCGAGCCAACGCTTGGCCGCACCGCTCTGGCACTTCGGGCAATGCCGGTTGCGGCACGAGTTGTAGGCGATCTGCTCGGTGGCGCAGCCTTCGCAGCGCAAGACATGTCCGCCCAGCGCCGCGCTGCGGCACTGTTCGATGGCCGACATGACCTTCAACTGCGCCAGGCTCAGGTGGCCGCGCTGGGCTTCCCGCCAGGCGGGGCCGTGCGCACGCAAGATGTCGGCGACCTCCAGGGCGGGCCGCCCCACGGCCGAGCTACTCGGGCTCGGGCTTGTCCAGCGGGCTGATCACGCTGCGCAGCAGATCGGTGGCCACCTGCGCGTACAGGGACGTGGTCTCGAGCTTCTTGTGGCCCAGCAGCACCTGAATGACGCGGATGTCGACCTTCTGCTCCAACAGATGTGTGGCGAAGGAATGGCGCAGCGTGTGGGTGGACACGCGCTTGTCGATCTTGGCGGCGTCCGCTGCGCCGTGCACGGCGCGGTTGAGCTGGCGCGAGGTCAGCGGGTCCATTGGATCCAAGCCGGGGAACAGCCAGCCGCCGGGCAGGATCTTGCCCTGGGCATGACCCAGTCGCCACCAGGCGCGCAGCCGCTCCAGCAGCACCGGGCTGAGCATGGCGTAGCGGTCCTTGCGGCCCTTGCCTTGCTCGACGCGCAGCGTCATGCGCTGGCTGTCCACGTCGGTGACCTTCAGCGAGATGACCTCGCTGGCGCGCAGGCCCGCGCCATAGGCCACCGACAACGCGGCCTGGTGCTTCAAGTTCGGCGCCGCGGCGATCAGCCGCGCGGCCTCTTCACGGCTCAGCACCACTGGCAGCGTGCGCGGCACGCGCACGTGCTGCATCTTGGCCATCAGCTCGGGTTGGCTGAGCGTGATGTCGAAGAAGAACTTCAGGCCGGTGATGGTGGCGTTGATCGTGACCGGCCCACTGCCGCTGTCGACCAAATGGAGTTGGAAGCGGCGCAGGTCTTCGACCGTGGCGGTGTCGGGCGAGCGCTTGAGGAAGGCGGCCAGCTTGCGCACGGCGCGGATGTAGCCTTCCTGCGTGTGCTCGGCCATCTTGCGCATGCGCATGTCGTCGAGCATGCGTTGGCGCAGCGGTGTGCCGGTGCGAGTCGTTGAGTCCATGGTTGCAGCTCCAGTCGATGAACGAGGCGGATTGCCTCGGTCACCAACTTCGCAGAACCTGCAGCGCAACGAACAACCGCATCGTCGCCGGAGCGACTACCGCGCGAGCGGTTTAGTCCGTCGGCCATAAGCGGGCGTAGCCGATGGTCGGCCTTGGAACGCCCAGTTGCCCCATAAGCGACTTGCGTTGAGCGGTGGACACGAACACCGGCACCGCAAATGCGGTGCCGTCGCCAAGGCACACAAGGCGTCGCGCATCCGTCATTCAGGTGCAGCAAGCGAGCGTTCTCAGGTCAGGGCAAGGTGACACTGTGTCAAACCGAGCTGGCCAATCGCCTGCATCTCGGCGCTTGACCCTCCGCGCTGGTCGCGTTGAGTGGGACGCACATGGGGCCTATGGCGTGACCCGGCATGTGCTCAAGCCGGCCGATCGTCCTCGGCGATCAGGCCGTCGGCGCGGCCCTTGAAGTAGCGGTAGATGCCGTCGATGGCCGGCTCGACCAGCGGGTTGCCGCGGTATCCCGGCATGCCGCGTCCCGGGTTGCCGTCCAGCACGGCGCTCAGGAACATCTCCTTGCTCTGCGTGCGGGCATACTCGACGATCGACGGGCCCGAAGACCCGTGGTAGCCCTTGCCGTGGCAACGCGCGCAGTCCATCACGCGCAGCGTGCGCCATGCCGAAGCAACGGCCGGGTCGTCCAGCGGCCGGCCCAGCGCCGGGCCGCAGAGCGAACCAACGGCCAAGGCGTTCAGAATTGAACGGCAGATAGCAGCGGGCGGCATCAGAGCATTGAGCCACGAGCCGGCTGCCGCGCCAAGCCCAGTCACCGTTTGGCGTCGACCACCACCGGCAGCCGGTCCGCCGCCACGCCGACCTCGTCGCCCAGGCGGTTGTCGAACGAGCGCAGTCCGTACTTGCTGCCCTCGGCCACCCCATAGCCGCCGTTATGGCGCGTCACCGAGCCGACGAACCACGAACCACGGCAGTCCACGCCGGTGCCACCATTGGCCGCGAAGGTCGAGCGCTCGATGCGCATGTGCTCGCACACGATGCCGGGCCCGCCGTTGTGCTTGACCAGCACCGCGCGCAGCAGGCCCGCAGTGGCGTAGCCGGCCCCGGCGATGCCCACGCCGGCGTTGGCGTGCACCTGCAGGTTGTCCAGCACCGTGCCTTCACCGTAGTGCACGCCCAGGCCGGCAAAGCCCTTCACCACGCCGTTGCGCAGCACCGCGCCGGCCGCGCCCACGCTGCTGATGCCCACGACGGCCGAGAACTTGCTCGCCGCGTCGCAGGCCACGGACCGCGCGGCCGCGTCGTGGCTACAGCGCACCGGGCCGGTGATGCTGTGACCGGCCAGGTCCAGCACCACGTTCGGCGCGTTGATCACGATGCCGCTGGTGTCGGCCGGCACCACCAGGTTGCTGGTCAGCTTGTAGTGGCCGCTACGGCTGAGAGTGATCGGAAAGCCCGGCGCATCGCCCGGCGAGACGCTGCCGGCCAGGGCGCTGATCTGGTCGATGGCGGTCACCGGCTCACTGGCCTGCGCATGGAACAGCGCCGACAGTGACAGCGCTGCTGAGGAGGCAAGGGTGGTCGAGCGGTTCATGGTGACCTCCTGTGGGTTTGAAGTACGGTTCGGCGTGACAGTGAGACATTGACGCGGCGCGGCAGGGCAAGGGACTTCAGCAACTGCTGTAGCGTCGCACCCAGGCCATGCGGCCAGGCAGCGGGTCGGCCACGCCGAGCTGGCGCAGGCAGATGCCGCCCAGCCGGTAGGCGTCGAATTCGCCCTGGGCCGGGCAGTCGAAGTGCTCGTAGGCGCCGCTGGCGTGCTGGACGAAGTGCACCAGCTCGTGCAGCAGGCGTTCGCGGAATAGCGGGTTGTCGGCCGGGTCGGTGTAGGCGGCGGCGCCGGGGGTTCTTGCGGACGCACCAGGTAGATGACGCCGGGCCCGTCGCCGGACCAGTCGAAGTAACCCTGTACCCGCGTATCGACCTTGGGCGCGGTCGACGGCATGCCGGCCTGCTGGTAGTACAAGGCCGTCATCTGTTCCGGGTTGAGCAGCACGACCGGCGGCGGGCTCAGGCCGGCCACCCCCAGGGTCGAGTGCGCCGCAATCCAGAGCAGCAAAGACAGGGCGAGTGGTTCCATGCTGGACACCAGCGCGTGAGCGATCGGCGCTGAGTCAGCGCACGGCGTCCGGCTTCGCCTGAGCCACCTGCACAGGGCCTGTAACCTGCGGCGGCTGGGCCAGCGAGGCCACCATGCTGAACAAGACGAACGTGGTGCAGATCGAAGCAGCGGCAGCGGTGAGGCGCAGGGAAGTCTTCATGATGCGGGCCTTTCGGGGGCGTGCACCGGAGGTGCGTTGTCGATGAGTCGACTGTCCGCCCGAAGCCCGTTTATGTCCTTGGGCCAGGCCCAAAGCGTTCTTAAGCGTTCTGAATCGGCGCCGTGCGGCGCACGCCCTTCAATCGGCGAGCAAGCGAAACGCCGCGATCGGGCGGTTGAAGCCCTTCAATATCAGCTCGGGTACGGGCTCGACGTTGAACGCGCCATTGAGCGCGGCCATCACGCGCTGGGCCAGCAGAGTCTCACCGCCACGCGCCTCGCCGCACAGTCGTGCGGCCAGGTTGGTCACGGTGCCGATGGCGCCATAGTCGATGCGCCCCTCAAAGCCGATGCCACCCATGGTGGCGAAGCCCTGCGCAATGCCGACGCCCATCTGCAGGTCGTAACCGCGCCTGCGCCAACCCGCAGCCAGCCTCGTCACTTCAGATTGCATTTGCAGCGCCATGCGCGCCGCTTGCGCTGCCGGATCGGGAATTGGCACCGGGTCGTTGAAGAACACCATGATGCCGTCGCCTGTGAACCGCTCGAGCGTGCCTTCATGCTCAAGGATCAGCCGGCCCATGGCCGCGTGGTACTCGCCCAGCACCCCCATCA
>JANMHY010000571.1:0-2078 GCA_031375525.1 Burkholderiales bacterium | reverse complement strand
ACGGAAACGCCAGCTCGTGATAGACGTCGACCATGATCGCGAGGTCCACCGAGGCCGGCGGCAACTTCACATCGCTCTCGGCGCCGAGCAAGGGCTCGATCTGCGTCAAGCCCGTCTTGGTCACCATGCCTTGCAAGAAGCTCACCATCTCGGGCTGCACGTCCACCGCCAGCACCTTGCCGCCGGGCATCACGGCCGGCGCCATGCGCCGCGACAGGTAGCCGGTGCCGGCGCCGATGTCGGCCACCACCATGCCGGCCTTCAGTTGCAGCGCCGTCAGCAGCAGATCGGTGCGTTCTTCGCGCTCGCGCTCTTCGCGTTCGAGCCAGGCCGCGCCTTGCCAGCCCATCACCGCGGCAATGTCGCGGCCCATGTAGCGTTTGCCGATGCCGTCGGCGCCGGCAGGCACTTGGCTGTAGCGCGCCTCGGCGGTGGGTGCTTCGGCGCGGGCGGGCGCAGCCGAGCACAGCAACAACGCCGCGCCGCACGCGGCAAAGGAACGCAACAGCGCCCGCATCACGCGGCCCGCCGCGTCGCCGCAGCATCGCGGCGCTTGGCCCGCGTCTTGGTCTGCGTGTAGAGCTCCACGGCCGCATCGCGCAGCAGCACCGCCTTGGCCAGCGCTGTATCGAAGCGCTGATCGTTCATCGTGTTCTGCGTGCCGATGTAAACCTGCCGCGTCGTGCTGCCGCCGCTGGCCAGCGGCACGCTGACCTGGAACGAGTAGTATGCCACTTGTCTGTCCGCGCGCCGATGCTCGCGCGGGCCCGAGATGCCCACCGGCAGACCCGACTTCTTCCAGCCCGCGACCTCGGTCTTCAGGCCCGTGGGCGCCGGCAAACGGCGCACGCGCTTGTGCAGCGCCGCGATGGCGTGATCGAGCGAGGCCGCAGCGCCGGCGCGGTTGTGCGCCGCGTCGGAGAAGAACTCGGAGGGCATCCGGCCATAACGCAGTTGCCAGCCGTGGGTCGAGTCGCTGTCGATGCGCTGGATGCGCTCGGGAACTTTGAAGCGGTGGCCGAAGGCGGTCTTGACGGGGCGGAAGTTCATGCGATCACAGCCAAAGTCAGCCGACGAGTTTGTCGTACTCGCCATGCGTGCCGATCCAGAACCAATGCACGCCGCCAGACACGGGCAGACCGAGTGCGCGGTAGTACAAACCAACGCGGACACTGTGGAAACGGCCGTTGCCCACGGTCTTGAACTGCAGTGATCGGTGCGTCGGATCGGTCTTGAGCAGCGCGTAGTTTCGGTGAGCGAGGGCTTGAATGTCAGCGGGCAACGCTTCGAGGCATTGCCAGAAGCGCTTCGACGCCGTGTGCTTCAAAGCTCGCGGGACGAGCCAGACCGAAAATCGGCGAGCGCTTCTGAGGCAAGCGTGTCCAGCTTTCCGGCAGCAGCGTCTTGTTCGATCTGCGTGTCCCACGCAGCGGCATCGAAGTCGGCAAACCAGCGGCGGAACTCCGCCAGCTCAGATGGCGGCAGTGCTTCGACGGCTTTCTCGATGGACTTCACGTTTCCCATGCTTTCACTCCGGATGGAGATGCAATGAGATCAGTATGCGACAAGTCTGCACGCGATGGGCTTGCGTCGGCTACCGTCGTCGGCCGCCAGATCACGTCTGCAAGGTCGTCAGGCGGTGACTCAACAAGCAGGAGGCGCATCCGCCACCAATGACACTCTGGCCTTTTCGAGAACGGCCACGGCCTGCTCGCGCGTGACGGACGGGAACTGTTTCAGGAACATGTCCAGTGAGTCGCCTTCTTCGAGGTAGTCAAACAGATTCTGGACAGGCACACGCGTCCCGGCGAAAACGGGTGCGCCGCTCTGGATATCTGGGTCAACGACGATGAGGGTGCTGCTCATGGTGCCTCCGGAGGCGATGCGTTCGATCGAGTGTAGCGGCGCGGCGTCTGCTCCGAAGTCACCGAAAGGTGGGGCGAAGACGGCAGGAAGTCAACCTGCCAGATCACGCGTGAGACCGCGCGCCGTGGCGTCTCAGCCCGACTACGGCACTGAGCGCGATCGTTGGTTGGAGAAATAGGAGACGTTGGCTGACCCCTCGATGGGAATGCGAA
>JANMHY010000559.1:0-2568 GCA_031375525.1 Burkholderiales bacterium | reverse complement strand
CATGAGCTCAACGTCGGCTTCATCCCGATCCGCAAGAAGGGCAAGTTGCCGTTCAAGACGGTCGAAGAAACCTACGAGCTGGAGTACGGCAGCGCCACGGTGGAGATGCACGCCGACGCCGTGCGCCCCGGCGAGCGCGTGTTGCTGCTCGACGACCTGATCGCCACCGGCGGCACGATGATGGCCGGGCACCGGCTGTTGGAACGGCTCGGTGCGACTGTCATCGAAGGTGCCGCGATCGTCGATCTGCCCGAGCTCGGCGGCTCACAGAAATTGCGCGCGGCTGGGCTGCCGATCTTCACGCTGGTCAACTTCGAGGGGCATTGAGGCGGTCAGGAAACAGCTTGGCCGAGTTCGATGTTGGCCCGCATGCGCACGCCCATCAACGCCGCCGCGGCGCGCACGAGCTCGAGCGTCAGCGTCGGGTTGCGCGCCGCCAGCTCTTCATAGCGCGGGCCGCGCAGCGCCCAGACGACGCAGTGGCCCATCGCTTCGACGTTGGCCATGCGCGGTTGGTCGCTGAACAGGCCGGCCTCGCCGACCACCGCGCCGGCGCGCAGGATCGACAGGCGCGCTCCGGTTTTCGGCGGCTGCACGAAAACCTGCAGCGTGCCGCTTTCGAGCAGGTACATCGTGCGGTCGTGGTCGCCCTGCTTGACCAGCAGATCGCCACCGCGGATTTCGTGCCGCGTCAGAAAGGTTTCGAGGGTGCGCCACTGGTCCGGCGTGAAGCGCGGCTTGAACGCGTCGGGTGCATTGAGCGAGGCAACGGCGTCGTGGAGCGTCTGGATGGGCATGGTGGTCGTCGGTCCTTATCACGCCATGGTGGCAGGCTGACGGCCTTGATTCAACCGCGCAGGCGCGGGATACCGCCCTTCATTTGCCGATGCAGAAGCGCCCGAATATCTCACCGAGCAATGCGTCGGCGCTCCAGCGGCCGGTGATCTCGCCAAGCGCGTGGTGGGCCAGGCGCAGCTCTTCGGCCAGCAGGTCGAGCGCCGCGTCGGCGCGCGCGGCCAGCGCCTGCGCGGCGGCCACGTGTTCGCGCGTGCGCCGCAGCGCCTGCACGTGGCGCGTGCGGGCGATGAAGACATCGCCTTGCGGGCTGGCGTGCCAGCCGGCGCGCTCCAGCAGCTCGCGGCGCAAGTCGGCGAGGCCGGCGCCGGTGAGCGCTGAAATCTGCAAGCCCGCGGCCGGCGCCGCGGCGTTCGACGCGTCGCTCTTGTTGAAAACATGCAGCACCCGCGCCGGATCGCCCAGCCGGGCCTGCACCGCGCGTTCGCCGGCTTCGTAGTCGTCTTGTCCGGCGCGCGTCAGGTCGTGCAGGAAGATCACCGCGTCGGCGTTGTCGATCTCGCGCCAGCTGCGCGCGACGCCTAGGCGCTCGACTTCATCCTGCGACTCACGCAGGCCGGCGGTGTCGATCACATGCACCGGCACGCCTTCGATCTGGATCGTCTGGCCGATCTTGTCGCGCGTCGTCCCGGGCACCGCCGTGACGATGGCGAGTTCCGCGCCGGCCAGCGCGTTGAGCAGCGAGCTTTTACCGACGTTGGGCTGGCCGGCGAGCACGACCGTCATGCCTTCGGACAGCAACGCACCCTGCCGCGTGCGCTCGAGCACCCGTTCGAGGTCGGCGGCGACCGCGGCGAGGCGGCCGCGGGCGTCGGCCTTTTGCAGGAAGTCGATCTCTTCTTCGGGAAAGTCGAGCGTGGCTTCGACCAAGGTGCGCAGCCCGATCAAGCGTGTCGCCAACGCTTCGACCTCGCGCGACAGCGCGCCGGCCAGCGAGCGCGATGCCGAGCGCGCAGCCGCCTCGGTGTTGGCATCGATCAGGTCGGCCACCGCTTCGGCCTGCGCCAGGTCGAGCTTGCCGTTCAGATAAGCGCGCAGCGTGAACTCGCCCGGCTGCGCGATGCGCAGGTGCGGCGCAATCGCGCGGCCGCTGGCGACGTCGGTCTGCGCCGCGGCTTCGAGGCAGCGCGCAAGCAGCAACTGCAGCACGACCGGCCCGCCGTGAGCCTGCAGCTCCAACACGTCTTCGCCGGTGTAGGAGTGCGGCGCGGGGAAGAACAGCGCCAGGCCCTGGTCGATGGCCGCGCCCTGCGCATCGCGCAGCGGCCCGTAGTGGGCCACGCGCGGCGTCAGCGCGCGGCCGGTGAGGGTCTGCGCCAGTGCGGCGAGATCTTTGCCCGACACACGAACGATGCCGACGGCGCCGCGGCCGGGCGCGGTGGCGACGGCGGCGATCGGGTCGTCGGGGTGCTCGGAAAAGGCAGAAGGCACCGGGTGATTGTCATCGCCCGGTGCCTTGGTCTCGAATGGCGCGGGGGGAGTTGAATCCGTCCTCCCGAGCCGGCGTCTGCACTCTTCTTGTCGAGCCGCGCCGGGTCATCCCCGCATGTCTGCATGGTCGTCGCAAGCACAGCGCCGAGGAACCCCCCGGACGCGGCATCTCCCCCTAGGACGTGAGGTTCACACGCAAACCCGCCTTGCTCTTTTCGATGTGGTCACTTGACCCCGAGTTGGCGGTTGATCCACCACTGCTGCGCGATCGACAGGATGTTG
>JANMHY010000523.1:0-9287 GCA_031375525.1 Burkholderiales bacterium | reverse complement strand
CCCGACGCGCTGTACGCGCGCTTCGAACTGTTCGACGCGCTGCGCCAGGCGCGCGCTCAGCCGCCGGCCAGCGGCGGCGACCTGCTGGGCTCGTTGCTGGGCCAGAGCGGGGCTGCGGCAGCGCCGGCCAGCGCGAAGCCGGCGACGGGCGTCGATGCTTTCATCCACAGCATCGTCGCGCCGCACATCGTGCCCGACACCTCAGCGCAGACCCAGAGCTACACCAGCGCCGTCGATGCCGCCATCGCCGAGCAGATGCGCAAGCTGCTGCACGAGCCCGCGTTCCAGCACATCGAGGCGGCCTGGCGCGGCGTGCAGTGGCTGATCGCCAATGCCGAACTCGACGAAGACCTGCAACTGCATCTGTTCGACGTGACCCGCGACGAGCTGCTGGCCGACGTGGTCGCGGCCCAGGGTCAGTTGACGCAGACCGGCCTGTACCGCGCGCTGGCCGATCGCTGGCGCAATGTGCCCGGCGGCCAGAGCTGGTCGGCGCTGGTCGGCCTGTACCGCTTCGGCGCGGGCGACACCGACGTCGGCCTGCTGGCCGCGCTGGGCCTGATCGCAGCGCAGGCCGGCGGGCCGCTATTGGCCGAAGCCGACCCAGTATTGACGAACACCGAGGCCGCCCAACTTGCCGGCTGGCAAGCCCTGCGCCGCAGCGAGGCCGCACCGTCGATCGGCCTCGCCGCGCCGCGCCTGTTGTTGCGCTTGCCCTATGGCAAAGGCAGCGACCCGGTTGCCGCTTTCGATTTCGAGGAGTTCGCGGGCACGCCGGTGCACGAAGAATTCCTTTGGGGCAATCCGGGGCTGGCCGTGGCGCTGCTGATCGCACGCGCCTTCTGCAGGCGAGGCTGGCAGTTCGAGCCGGGAGACGAGCGCGAGATCGGTGATCTGCCCGCCTACACCTTCATGCACGACGGCGAAAAGGAATTGCAAGCCTGCGCCGAGAAGTACCTCGGGGACCAGGGCGGGCAGGCATTGCTCGACGCCGGGCTGATGCCGCTGCTGAGCCACCGCCACCGCAATGCAGTGACCGTGATGCGTTTTCAATCGGTGGCCGAGCCGGCGGCAGCGCTGGCCGGCGCCTGGCGGTAGATCAGGACACGAGCGCCAGTGCCCGCAGCGCCACGGCGCGCAGCGACTCGAACAGCAGCGCCAGCACCCAACGCAAGAACGCCACCGTCACGTCGGCCGCGCCGGCCACCTTGCGGCCGAGGAAGCTGAAGATGGCGCCGATCAGACTCTTCAACTGCGACCCGATGTCCTTGGACAACTGCGCCGCATGGCCGAGCAGCCATGCCAGCTGATCGAGCACCGTGGCGCCGGCCGTCAGCGCAACGCCGACGCTGCCCATCACCAGCTTGCCGGCGGCAGCCAAGAGCCATCGCAGCGCACGCCCGATCATCGCCAGCAACGAGGCCGAGCCCATCGCCACGCCATGCTGGCCCGCGCCGGCGTGCTCGATCCAGCGCTTGACGCGTTGGCTGTCGTCGGCCCGCGCGCCGCCATGCCCGAGCGCAGACCAGCTGAAGCCTTCCACCCCCGGCATGTAGCTCGACGCCATGTGGTGGGCGCTCACCGAGAGCAGCGCGTTCGAGGTGCTGGCGACGGTCATGCCGTCGTGGCCGAACGGCAGGTGCCAGTACGGAAACAGCGGGATCATCGGCACCGGATCGGCTGGGTGCGAAACGCGGTGCGTCTTCTGCAGGCTCAAGCGCCGCGTCAGCGAATTGGCAAACAGTGCGTCACCGGTGCGTGGCGCGCCGAAGGAATAGACCACGACATCGGCGACATGGCCCGCGGTCAGCAGATCGGCATTGAGCGTGGCCAGTGCACCACCGAGACTGTGGCCCACGCAGTGGATGCGCGTTGGATTGCGACCGCGCAGCAGGTGGCGCAGTTCGGGCGCGAAGGTCTTCCAGACCTCGTTGAAGCCGGCATGCACCGGCAGGCCACTGGGGCCGAGCTGCAAAGCGCCGTTCAGGTTGGTCAGCCAATCGGCCCGAATCTGCGTGCCGCGATTGGCGATCAGCAGATCCCCTGCAAACGCGCCCTCGCCCGTGGCCACGTAGCCGAAGCCGGTGAGCTTCTTCCAGAACAGCGAGCCGGATCGGGCCTCGAAGCGGCCGTCGTCGCCGAGCGCGAACAGGCCTTCGCAGCCGAGGGTCTGGCCCCGCTCATGCACCGCATGCACGCTGTCCTCGCGCAGCCGATAGACGCCGCGAGCGATGGCCGCGGCTTCCGAGGGGGTCAAGAGGCCCATGCGCTACCTCCATCAATCGAGTTCGCAGATGCCGAACACCTCGCCACGGCGTGCGGGATGGGACTCCAGGCGGCAGGTCAGGCGAATCGGCTTGCCCTTGAGTTCGCCGTTGTCGTCGTAGTTGCTCTTGTCGAACATCCACGCCTTGTGGGTCTTGCCGCCGTGCTTGATGAGGATCGTCTGGCGCACCATCGGCTCATGCGGCAGCACCGAGCCGAGCAGTGAATCGCGCTCGATCAGCGGCAGGCGGAACTCGCCGGCCGCGTCGGTAGTGGCGGCGTCTTTGCCGTTTTCTTCCTTCCAGGCCCAGCGGAACTCGCGTTCGACCACCGCGCCCGCCACCGGTTGGCCGGCCTGGAGCACTTTGCCGCTGACCGCCGAGAAGATCACCATCGATGCCATCGCACATCCTTGGGCGGCCAGCACAACGAGCCCCATCACCCAGCGCCTTGCGTGGGCCGGCCGCCGACTCGGGCGGACAAACCTCATCGATACGCACATGGTCGCCACCGTGGGCCGCTGCGGGGAAGCCGCGTCATGGCAGCGTAGCCCCTCGTGCGCGTTGACGCCATCCTTGTTTTAGGCACGCTGCCGCAGAATCGCGGTGAGAGGAGGACATCGACATGTCTTGCGTCTTCAAGCGGGGCGGGCCCCAATGCCCCAAGCCGGCGAGCCCGGAGTGCCAGGAATGGGGCGTTGGCGAAGGTTTCTGCGAGGAACATATCGCCAGGGTTCGCTCGCGCCTGCACAACAAGGACTATTCGAAAGATCCCTTGAACGCGCCGTTGGCCAATGCCCATTCAACATAAGTCGAGGACTACATCAAGCTGTTCGCGTTGATGCTCGACAAGAGCCACTGCCGCACCCTGATGGCGTCACTGAACAATGAAATGACAGGCGGTGCGGCGCGGCGCGCCAACGACGCCGGTGGGGACGAACGCTATGCCAGCGCCAAGCGGCCCGATGACAAGAAGTACGTGCGCCTGTCGCGCGTGCTCGAGTACTACGAGGGCCTGTGCTGGTTCCCGACCACCCATCGCCTGTACACCGGGGCGTTGACCAGCCAGAACTATCAACAGTCGATTGCCCTGGGCTACATGCCGAAGGACGCCGGCGCCGGAGCACAGCACGGCGAGTACTCGCATCGGCTGCAGTGGCACATGGTGATGAGAGTCCTGACGGAGAACTTCACGGTGGCCAAGGGCCACGGTTGGAACCACACGCCCCTTGCTCTGTTCAGGCAGCTCGGCAGCTTGTGGGCCATGTCCAACGGCATCTGGGGAACGGTCTTCGACAACCAGGACGGCGGGTCCTACGACAACCCGGCCAAACTCAACATGGATCTGTGCGGCAACTTCAAGTGGCGCGCCGAGGAGGCCGAACTGAGCGCGGCGAAATGGCGCGCCGGCAACGAACTGCTGGCATCCAACGCACGCCGCCGAACATCGAAGCGGCTGCTGATGTACAGGTTCGCGCTCGCCCGGCTCGCCAAATATCCGGCCAACGAGAGGCAACTCCTGGGCGACATGGATGTGGAGCAGAACGTCATCGGCCTGGTGGAGAAGTGGAAGAAGCTCGGCTTGCCTCCACCGAAGCACTCCTTCAATTTCGACCCCACGAAGAACGACGTGACGGAGAAACTGGCACGCAACGTGTGGAACGAATTCAGGCTGCAGCAAAAGGCCGACATCTACGCCCAGGACGAAACCGAGCCCAATGCGCTGCTTCGGCGCGGCGACACCCTGATGACCGCGGAGCTGATTCGCGCCCGCGTGCAGGCGTCCTACGAGGGCCTGAACGCTGCCGGGTACGCCTATGCAGAGAACGTGGGGGCGTACCCGAAGTTGCCGGCGTGAATTGCGGCCGAACCACGGTTTCAGGCCGTGGCGTTCTTCCACGCCGCCGTCAGTGCCGACGCGGCGACGCTGTTCAAGTCATAGATCGTCATGCACTTGGCGGCGTCGGCGAAATCGATCATGACGAAGTTGGGCATGAAGGTCTTCAGCATGCCGCCGGAGGAATCTTTTGCCGGATCGATGTTCTTCGCGAGACGCGACTCCACGGATTCCGCGAGACCGTTGGACCACAACTTCGTCAGCGCAGACTGCTTGTTCGCGGTCCACATCGTGGTGTTGCGCTTCTTGATGTTCTCGAAGATGCCCGTGGTCGTCCAGTACATCATCCCCATCACGTTCGGGTTGCCATCGCCGCCCTTTTTCATGAGCTTCGACTGCTTGTCCTTGTTCTGCGAGATCTTGAAGAAGGGCTTGACGACGCTCGTGCCGCCTTTGCCGAGGTATTGCAGTCCGTCGAACAAGGGCTCATAGCTGGCGCCCTCGCTGGCGAGGTTCTTGAAGCCGAGGATGCCCGTCTTCGCGGAGTAGCTTTTGCGCACCTCCAGCAATCCCGACTCGCCGAACAACACGATGACCGATCCGCCGAGTTCGCCGATTGGCTTCGTGTTCAGGTTGCCGGTCTTGGCGTAGATCGAATTGCCGAGAAACCGGATGCAGGTCTCGGCGATCGCCGTCCAGTTCGTGCACTTGTCGAACTTGAGGATCACGAACTCGTCCGGGTTCTGCTCGACGAACTTCTTCGCGTCCGTGAGCATCTTCGTCAGGCCCATGCCCCACTCGCCGCCGACCAGCGTGGCCGTCTGCACGTCGGTCTTCTTGCCGAGATCTTTGAGAACGCGCGAGCCTTCGCTCTTGAACTTGATCGCGGAGTGATAGGCCTTGAGCTGGGCCTCCTTGCCCAGGCCCTGGTCCTTTTGCGAAACCCCGGCGATGCGGATGTCGAACAAGCGGACACCGGCATAGGCCTGCAGGTAGATGTCCATGTTCTGCGTCTGGACGTTGCCGCCACCTTCGGTGACGCCCGCGTCGTGGCTGCCGGCCATGACGATCTGGTTGAGTTGCTTGCCGATGCCTAGGTTTGAATACTTGAGCATGGGGTCCCCGTTGGCTTGTCCAAATGACTGGGTGTCAGTCTTGGTCGCTCGGCGCCTTTGGCGGGTGCAGAGGCAACACCTGACCCAATACTGACCCCCATCCACCCATCCTGCGGCGCTCACTTGTCGATTCGCTGGACGACGATCGCCCCATCCACGAACACCTGCTGCGACCACAGCTTCCATCCGTTCTTGCCCAACAATCCGATGATCGCCATCTGACGTGATGCGATGCGGCTTGCCGTATCGCGAATGTTGCCGTAGCCATAGCCATCACTCGAGGTGGCGAGGCGCCCGTACACCTTGAACGTACCGCCGTTGCCGTTGCGGAAGCCTGTGTGCGTGACCATGGTCTTGCGGGCGTCTTCACCGGTGACGCCACCGGTCCTTCCCACACCGCCGCCCGGATCGACGTGGGCCGCGACCAGCGACGTGCCGTTGATCGAAAAGCAGAACGAGCAGCCAGTGAACTGTGTCGTCAGCATGACCTCGGCACCTGACCCATCGGAGGCCGTTCCCACCAGCGTACCGTCGGCACCGACCGTGTTGAACAGGGTGGGTGGCACGACCAGCGCCTGAAGGCTGGCGAACCCTGTCGGCTTGGTGGGCGAGACGTTGATCTTCCACTTGTCCGAGGTGTGCTCGACATAGAACCACTGCAGTCCAGGCTGCATGCCGCAACTGGGCACGATGCACTTCGTTTGCAGAAACCCTCTCGGGTCCGATTTCAGCGCGTCGATCATGCCCTTGCCCATCGCTGGGGAAGACGCAGCGGCATCAAAACAGCTGGACAGCGCATTGGCGAAAACGCTGGTGGCTGAGTCGGTCTTCTTCCGGATCTGGTCCGCAATGGTCGCATAGGCAACCGGTGCGATCGGATAGCGGAAGGCGCAGCTGACGAGAACGGCAGCGCGGATCAAGTCCCTGTCGGGCTCCGAAGAACGTCGTCCCGTCTTGTCCGTGTCGAAGGACATCAGCTCGCTGACCGTCTTCCGGTCGGCGGCCGACGTCGATTGGTCCCAGTCATCGAGCGCCGCCGAAACCGTCGTGAACTGGACCCTGTCCATATGCAGCGGGCCGTGCTTCTTGACGACCGCGATCGTCTCGGAGAGTCGTTTTTTCCAGTCCTTGGTTGTCACGCCGTTGCTCCTCCAATCATCTGTTCGAGATCTCAGCGTCGGCAAAGGGCGTGGTTCAAGCCCGCTCGATCAGCCAGTCAATATGCTCTCTGGCAACGGCGTACTTGCCGCCGGTACCGACCTTGACGAACTCCGAGTTCGTCAGGTTCGCTGCCTTGATCTTCTGGATCAGTGTGAACGGCACGGAAACCCAGCCGCCTTTGGTTTTTCCGTGCGTGCCGAAATCACCCGGGATCTGCCGCGTCGGTTCGTCGCGGTACTGCACCAACAGCTGTTTCAGCGGTGAGCCTCCGGTGCTGAGCGATGTGATTGGAGACGAGGGCTGGGAAGGTGCGGTCTTCGGCGTGATCTTTCCCGGCGACGGCAGGCTGGGCGACGCGCTGCCGTAGCCGTTGGCCATGTTGCTCGGCACCACCGTCGGCGTGGGCGTGTGTGTGGAGGGCGTGTGCGTGGGCTTGGGCGTGGATGTCGGCGGCTTCGACACGCTCGGCTGCGAGACGGCCTGGACCGTGACGCTCGGCACTGCGATCACCGCATGCCCTGGCTGCGCACTGACGAGATGGGGCGGGCCGAAGACGATGTAGTCCATCTCTGGGGCCGTGGCCGACGTGCATTCGTCGTAGCGCGGCGTGTCTTCGGCATCTTTCCAGAACAGTATTTGCAGCGCGCTCTGCAGCTTGGCCTGCGGGTACGCAAAGACGCCGAAGTTGGGATCGAAGAAGTAGAAAGAATCGGGGTCGGTGACGCTGGCCTTGCGCTGCCACACGGCCACGGCGTGGCCCTTGCCGGTCGGCCCGTTGAACCCCAGCTTCGAGACCGAGCCGGCGCGCAGCCCGCCTGCCATCAGCGAGCCCATCCAACTGCCCGCGGAGGTGTAGGTTGCACTCTTGCTCACGAGCAGCGTGACGCTGGAGAAGCGCTTGGCGCTGGGGTCGCGCTTGTCGTCCTCGCGACTTGCATCGAAGCGTGTGTCGAGCGTCTTGGCGGTGTCGGTCCAGGTTTGCGACGTCAGTCGATGGGGATCGGTGCTGCCGCCCGGACGCGTCCAGTCCATGTCGTTGCCGGCATCCCAGGCCGATGCCATGCGGCCGACCGTCGAGAACGCGCGGTCTTTGCTCTGCTCGGGCGTTCGGCCCTCTTTCGTGCCCTGGCCCGCCTTCATCTTGTCGTAGCCGTAGGTCAGGGCGGAGGCGCCGCGGTTCGGCTTGCTCAGCAAGACGCGGCGCGCCCAGTCGAGGCAGACACCGGCGCAGTAGCCGCCGCCGAGCGATTTACCGCCGAACGACGCCTTGGTCAAGACCTGCGTACCGGACACGCGCTGGCCAATGTCGGTGCGGAACGTCGTCTGGTTGAACGCGCCGATCCTCGAACCGTAACCCTCGAGCAGATCGGCGATCTGCTGGTACGACATTGCCTTGTAGTCCGCCATCACATGCTCCAGTCAGGGTGAGAACTCGTCAACGAAACACCGCATCGGCACGCCGACCCTGCGCGCGCCTACTCTCGGGCGACCTGCAACTTTTTCAGTTTCGTTTCAAGACCTTCATGAACTTTCAGGTGGCAAAAGCCCATTGGCAATCCCATAGCGCATTCGTAGATGCCGCCGTGCATCAGGCCCCTGAAATCAAGCGACGCGGGCTCGAGGGCTTTGGTGGCCTTACCAGCAGCGTTGCAAAGCTCGGTGAGGAACACCAACAGCCGCGTGCTGGCCCTCAAGATGTTGACACCCGCTTTACGCTGGGCCACCAACAACACTTTGTTGGCCTTGTTCTTGTTTATCGCATTCGATGACGTCGGCTGTAGAAGCATCACCGCATCTGGCGCGAAGTCGTGGCCCGCGGGCAGTGCAACTTTGAGGTGTTCGACTAGATCGCACAGAGCATCGTAGGTGGCCTCGGTGACAAAGCAGTTTTTGGCCGCGCCCTTTTTGTTCGCGACAACCGCCGCCCTGAACGCCTCGACCGCCGCCCTGTAATCAGCCAGAACTTGCGTGTTGGAACAAGCATCGTAGAAAAGTGAATTCAGCTTTACACCGTGCGGCAGCGCCCACTTGTCGTCCATCCAAGCTAGAAAAATGTCTGCGCTTTGTCCACGCAAGCCCATGTCGAAGGCTTCCTTCTTTTGGCCCTTGCGCTCCAATCTTTCAGCGGCCAGTCTTGCTGCTTCGTCAGGCGGGACAGACATCTCGACAGCTCCCAGTTCAGTGGAATCGGTTTGGGTCTCACCACCTAAGCAGGATCAACGCATCCCATCGAAGCCGTAGGTGAATGCCGCGTCCGCAACCCCTACCTGCACACGCTCGATCGCCTTGCCCTCCATCATCCGCGTCAGGAATTCCCGGCTGACATCCGGCAGCATCGTGTTGGTCAGGATCGCATCGATCATCCGCCCGCCCGACTCGCTTTCGGTGCAGCGTGAGACCACGAGCTTGACGACATCTTCCGAATACTCGAACGGAATCTTGTAGCGCGCCTCGACGCGCTTCTTGATGCGGTTCAACTGCAGCGTGACGATCTTGCCGAGCATCTCGTCGGACAGCGGGTAATACGGAATCGCCACCAGCCGCCCCAGCAGCGCCGGCGGGAAGATCTTCAGCAGCGGCTCGCGCAGCGCCTTGGCCATGCCCTCGGGGTCGGGCATCAGCTCGGGGTCTTTGCACAGGCCGGCAATCAGCTCGGTGCCGGCATTGGTGGTCAGCAGGATCAGCGTGTTCTTGAAGTCGATGAAGCGGCCTTCGCCGTCTTCCATGAAGCCCTTGTCGAAGACCTGGAAGAACACCTCGTGCACGTCCGGGTGGGCCTTCTCCACTTCGTCGAGCAGCACCACACTGTAGGGGCGGCGGCGCACGGCCTCGGTGAGCACGCCACCTTCGCCATAGCCCACGTAGCCGGGGGGCGAGCCCTTGAGCGTAGAGACGGTGTGTGCCTCCTGG
>JANMHY010000518.1:0-2671 GCA_031375525.1 Burkholderiales bacterium | reverse complement strand
GCCGGCGCTGGCCAACGTGGCGCAGTTCCACGGCAAGTTGAAAGGCGCGCTCGGCGCGTCGTCGCAAGCCGCGCGCGAAGCGGCCGAGGCCTTCGTCGCCGAGGACTACCTGCGCGCGTTGCACGCCGGTGCGCGCTTGTCCAACGGCGAGCGCAAGCGCATCGCCAAACGCGTCGCCGAACTGACGGGTCTGCCGGTCGCGGTGGTCGAGGAGCAGAACCTGCGCATCAGCGACTTCTTCTTTTTCTTCGAACTGCTGCGCGACCAGGGCAAACAAGTCGGCCGCCTCGATGCGCGCGCCACCGGCCCGATGGCGGCGCAGCGCGGACGCGAGTTCGAGTTCGACCCCGGCATCGAAGCCATCTCGGCGCCCTACGGTATGGCCACGCTGGCCTACTTCGGCGAAACACTCGGCCTGGCCGAGCCGCAACGCTACGAGCTGCTCAACATCGACGCGCACAAAGCCTGGAACTGGAACCGCGGCGAGTCGCGCGGCAACAACTACTGCTCGACGAGCCCCGATCTGTCGCGCGCGCTGCGCCGCAACCCGCACCTGCGCGTCTTCGCTGCCATCGGCCGCTATGACCTGGGCACGCCCTACAGCGCCAGCGACTGGTCGCTGGCGCAGCTCGATGCACCGCCGGAGGTGCTGCAGCGCGTCGAGCACCACTACTATGACGCCGGCCACATGATGTACACGCGCCAGGCCGATCTGGAAAAGTTGGAACGCGATCTGGCGGCGTGGCTGAAGGCGGCGTGATTGCGGCGCACGTTCTGACACATCCGGCGCGCACGATGCAGGCACCATGCTGAGTTGACCTCACACAGAACACCCCCATGCTCGACACGCTCTGGCCTGTGATCACGGCGCCCTGGACCTTGCAGCCTGACACGCTGCTCGGCGCGGCGCTGCTGGCCGTTATTGCGGCGCTGGCCGGCGAAGCGGTGTGGCGCGTGCTGCGCTGGCCGCGCCTGGTCGGCTATGTGATCGTCGGCACCATGCTCGCCCTCACCGGCCGCGGCGCCGGCGGCGACGAGCCTGCGCTGCGCGTGGTCATCGACGGTGCGTTGGCACTGCTGCTGTTCGAAGCCGGCGCGCGGCTGCGCCTGAAGTGGCTGGTGCGCAACCCGTGGCTGCTGGCCACCAGTGTTGCCGAGTCGCTGCTCACGGGCATCGTCGTCTTTGCGGTGCTGTCGATGTTCGGTCTGCCCGGCGATGTCGCCACGCCGCTGTGCATCGTCGCCGTCTGCGTTTCTCCCGCGGTGCTGCAGCGCGTCGTCGGCGAGTTGCATGCCGCCGGCCAGGTCACCGAGCGCCTGTTGACACTGGCCGCGTTGAACACGCTGTATGCGGTGCTGGCGATGAAGCTGTTGTCGGCTGGCCTGTTGCTGTCGGACCCGCGGACCTGGGTCGAGGCGGTGTCGCCGGTGATGTTTTCTTTTTTCGGCTCGATCCTGCTCGGCGCCGCGCTCGGCGAAGGCTTGGCGCTGATCGCGCGCCGCTTCGACTTGCGCGAAGACAACTCGATCGTGCTGCTGCTGTCGGCCGTGCTGCTGGCACTGGTCATTGCCAAAACACTGTCGCTGTCGACCCTGCTCGTGCCGCTGCTGGCCGGCATGTGGCTGGCCAACCGCAGCGAGCGGCCGTGGGTCTGGCCGCGCCACTTCGGCAGCGCCGGCAGCGCGCTCGTGCTGGTGATGTTCGTTGCCGTGTCTTCGGCGTGGACGCTCGAAGCGCTGGCCGCGTCGGCCGGCATCGCGCTCGCACTGGTGCTCGCACGCGGCCTGGCCAAGGGCCTCGCGGTGCTCGCGCTGGCCAAGCCGAGCGGCCTCGGCATCGGCCAAGCGGCCTGTCTGGCGATCAGCCTGACGCCGATGTCGGCCACGGCCTGGGTGCTGACGCTCGACTTCGTCGCCCGGCATCCGAACGTCGGCGCGCAAATGATGCCGGTGCTGCTAGCGTCGCTCGCTCTGCTCGAACTCGCGGCGCCGCTGGCGGTGATGGCAGGCCTGCGTGCTGCGGGTGAAGTCGATGCGCGGCCGGCGCGTGCGGCCAAAGCGTCATGAAGCGAGCCGAGCGCCGGGCCGCTCCCAAGCCGGCTCGCATCCCCTCGGGGGATCGTCCGACGTACTCGTCGGACGAGGGGCTGTAATGTCACTCGGCGAATTCACCGCCAGCCGCGCCTTCACGCTCGGCGTCGAGCTCGAGCTGCAGATCGTCAACCGGCACGACTACGACCTCGCCCCCGGCGCGGCCGATCTGCTGCGCGTGATGGCCAAGCGCAAAACGAAACTCATCGCTGACGTCAAACCCGAGATCACGAGCTCGATGATCGAGCTGTCCACCGGCATCTGCGAGCGCCATCGCGACGTCATCGACCAGCTGCTCGAAGTGCGCGACGCGCTGGTCGAAGACGCCGGCAAGCTGAACCTGCGCCTGGCCGGCGGCGGCACGCACCCGTTCCAGGACTGGAGCCGCCGCCGCATCTTCGACACGCCGCGCTTTCAGCAGGTCTCGCAGCTCTACGGCTATCTGTCGAAGCAGTTCACCGTCTTCGGCCAGCATGTGCACATCGGCGTGCCGAGCCCCGACGAAGCACTGTGGCTGCTGCACGCGATGAGCCGCTTCGTGCCGCACGTGATCGCGCTGTCGGCGTCGTCGCCGTTCGTG
>JANMHY010000433.1:0-2467 GCA_031375525.1 Burkholderiales bacterium | reverse complement strand
GGTTCGTGTTCTCGGTGCCGGCCGGTCGCGCGCGCACCTTGCCGACGATCTTCAGGCAGAACTCGTTGCGCACGTCTTCGGCGGTTTTGAAGGTCTCGGCACGGTCCGGGTCGCAAACGATCTGCACCAGGCCTTCGCGGTCGCGCAGGTCGATGAAGATCACACCGCCGTGGTCGCGGCGGCGATGTGCCCAGCCCAGGAGGGTGACGGTCTGATCCATCAGCGTTTCGCTGACGAGGCCGCAGTAGGTGGTTCGCATGTCCGGAACTCCGTTGAATCGTGTGATGTTGAATCGGCGACGTCAAGGGCCGAACGCCCGCCGCGCGTTCGGCCGAATCAATTTCGCGCGGCGACGGCCGGTGCGGGCGGCGCGACGACGCCCATCGAAATGATGTACTTCAACGCTTCATCGACGCTCATGCGCAGCGCGATCACGTCGGCGCGCGGCACCATCAAAAAGAAACCCGAGGTCGGGTTCGGCGTCGTCGGCACGTACAGGCTGACGTAGTCGGCATGCAGATGCGCGCCGGCCTCGCCGCCGGGCTTGCCGGTGACGAAGGCGATCGTCCACGAGCCGTCGCGCGGGTACTGCACGAGCACGGCTTCGCGAAAGGCGTTGCCGGAGGACGAAAACAGCGTGTCGCTGACTTGTTTGACCGAGCTGTAGATCGACTTGACGATCGGGATGCGGTGCAGGATGCGGCCGCCCTGGCGCAACCACCACTGGCCGACCATGTTGGCGGCGAAGACGCCGGTGCCCAGCAACAGCAGCAGCATGACCAGCACGCCCAGGCCCGGAATCTTGCGCAGCATCTCGATCGGCGCATGCGCCGCGGCCGGCAGCACGGTCTGCGACGCGGTGAGCAACCAGCCGAACAGATCGCCGACGATGCCCAGCACCGCTTGCAGCACCCAGACCGTGACCGCCAGCGGCAGCCAGACCAGCAAGCCGGCGATCAGGTACTTCTTCATGACGATGAGGAGCCCGACGGCGGCGGCGGCGCGGCGGCGGGCGCGGGTGCAGCAGCGGCGGCGGGTGCAGACGCCGGAGTCGCAGATGACGCAGATGGCGCAGCAGCGGCGCCATCGGCCGCAGGTTTGGCGTCTTCCGTTTTCTTGTCGGCCGTGGCGTCGGCAGGCTTGTCGGCCTTCTTTTTCTCACCTTCGCGGAAGTCGGTGACGTACCAGCCGGAGCCCTTCAACTGGAAGCCGGCAGCCGTGACCTGCTTTTCAAAGCGCGGCTCACCGCAGGAAGGGCAAACGGCAAGCGGCGCGTCGGACAGCTTTTGCAGCACGTCTTTGGCGTGGCCGCAGGCGGCGCAGCGATAGGCATAGATCGGCATGGAGGGAACCTGTAATGCTGGGCCGGATCACAAAACCGCAAATTATAAGTTTGGCTTTGCGCCGTTCGATAATCGCTCGGCCGTCGCTGCCCTTGGTGGAGGGCGCGCGACGGTGTATCGCGTAGACGTCACATCGGAGGTTTTCTATCGTGTCCATCCTGTCCCGTATCGCGGCCGTTGCCGCTGCTCTTACCCTCTGTACCAGCCTTGCGGTGCGCGCGGAGCAAGAACAAGTCCTGAACGTCTACAACTGGGCCGACTACATCGCGCCCGACACGGTCAAGGCGTTCGAGAAGGAGACCGGGATCAAGGTCCGCTACGACAATTTCGACAGCAACGAAGTCCTGCACGCCAAGCTGATCGCCGGTCGCACCGGGTACGACGTGGTGGTGCCGGGCTCGCACTTCGCCAAGATGCAGATCGAAGGCGGTTTGCTGATGAAGCTCGACAAGAGCAAGCTGCCGAACCTGAAAAATCTCGATCCGGCCATCCAGGCGCAACTGGCCAAGCTCGATCCGGGCAACGAGTATCTGGTCGACTGGCTGTGGGGTTACACGACGGTGGGCATCAATGCCGACAAGGTCAAGAAGGCGCTCGGAGGGGCCCCGCTGCCCGACAACGCATGGGACCTCGTCTTCAAGCCCGAGTACGCATCGAAGCTCAAGAGCTGCGGCGTCGCCTTCCTCGACACGGCCTCGGAAGTGGTGCCGATTGCGCTCAACTACCTGGGCAAGGACCCGCACAGCAAGAACGCAGCCGACTACACGGCCGCAGGCGCCCTGCTCAAGAGCATTCGGCCCAACGTGACGATGTTCGCCAGCGCAGGTTCGGACTACATCGACCAGATGGCGCGCGGCGAGTTGTGTGCGGTGATCGGCTGGTCGGGTGACATCTACATCGCCAAGGACCGGTCGAAAAAGGCCAAGCAACCGCAGTCGCTCGAGGTTCTGCTGCCGAAGTCCGGCGCGCTGTTGTTCTTCGACGTGATGGCGATCCCCAGGGACGCCAAGCACCCCGAGAACGCGCACAAGTGGATCAACTTCATCATGCGCCCCGAGGTCCATGCCTCGCTCACCAACGCGGTCTTCTACGCCAATCCGAACAAGGAGGCGCGCAAGTTCGTC
>JANMHY010000412.1:0-3105 GCA_031375525.1 Burkholderiales bacterium | reverse complement strand
GCCGTGTTCGCGCAGTGCGCCATCGCACTTGCGCAGCGCGGCGCGAAGCGGCAGCCGTTGAACTCCTGCGTCAGCGCCGGCACGGTGCCGGCAATGGCCGTCAGCGGCTCACCGCGGCGGTCTGCGTCGGGCAGCGCGCGCAGCAGCGCCTGCGCGTAAGGATGCTTCGGATCGCGGAAGAACTCCGCAGCGGTGGCCACTTCGATGATCTGCCCGGCGTACATCAGCGCCACGCGCTGCGCCATGCCGGAGACGACCGCCAGGTCGTGCGTGATCAGCAGCAGGCCCATGCCTTGCTCGCGCTGCAAGTCGCGCAGCAGGTCGAGGATCTGCTTCTGGATCGTCACGTCGAGCGCCGTCGTCGGCTCGTCGGCGACCAGAAAATCGGGCTCGGTGGCCAGCGTCATCGCGATCATCACGCGCTGCTTCTGGCCGCCGCTCATGCGAAACGGGTACTCGTCGATGCGCCGCTCGGGCTCGGGGATGCCGACGCGTCTCAGCCAGTCGATGGCCTTGGCACGCGCCGCATCGCCACGCAAGTCGGTGTGGGCCTCGATCGCTTCGACGATCTGGGCCCCGACCTTCATCACCGGATTCAGACTCGTCGACGGCTCCTGGAAGATCATGCCGATGCGACCGCCCCGCACCTTGCGCATCGCCTGCTCGGACAGGCCGAGCGTGTCGGTGCCTTCGAGTTCGACGCGGCCCGCCAGCACGCGGCCGTTTTCGGGCAGCAGCCGCATCAGCGCCAGCGCGGTCATGCTCTTGCCGCAGCCGCTTTCGCCGACGAGGGCAAAGGTTTCGCCGCGGTGCATCGACATGCGCAGGCCGTCGATCGCGCGCACGAGGCCTGACTCGCTGTCCAGACCGACTTCCAGATCGTGGATTTCCAGCATCGTGTTCAGGCCGGTTTCTTGACAACGAGACGGGCGCGAAACACCCGCGCGCGCGGATCGAACGCATCGCGCACGCCGTCGGCAAACAGATTGGCGGCCAGCACCAGCGTCACCATGAAGAAGAACGCTGCGGCGAACGGCCACCAGATCACCGGGTCGCGGTTCATCTCGTTGCGCGCCAGGTTGATCATGCCGCCGAAGCTGTTCATGCTCGGATCGACACCGACGCCGACGTACGACAGCACCGCTTCGTAGAGGATCAGCGACGAGAACTCGAGCACGGTGACGATCAGCATCAGGTGAGCGACGTTGGGGAAGACATGACGCGCCATGATGCGGTTGGCGCTGACGCCGAAGGCCTGTGCTGCCTGCACGTAGTCGAGCTCGCGCAGCTTCAGCGTTTCGGCGCGCAGCAAGCGGCACAGCCCCGCCCAGCCGGTGACGCCGAGCACCGCGCAGAGCAGGAAGAGCTTGACGTCGGAGCGCTCGAGCGAGGTCTCGAACAGGTCCGGGTGCTTGTCGATGAAGACCTGCACCATCAGCACCAGCGCCGCAATGAGCAGGATGTTCGGGATCGAACTGAGCACGGTGTAGAAGTACTGGATCACCTCATCGACCCAGCCCTTGAAGTAGCCGGCCATGATGCCCAGCACCACCGCCAGCGGCAGCGTGGCCAGAGTGGCCAGTGCGCCGATGACGACCGCGGTGCGGATGCTCTTCAACGTCTGGTAGAGCACGTCGTTGCCGGTGATGTCGCTGCCGAAGGCGTGATAGCCCATCGCCAGCGAAGCGATCGCGCCGATGAATGCGCCGAGCGCGAGCAGCGTCCAGATCGCCACGCGCCACGGGATCGCGCCAACGCCTTGCCGGACGCTGCGCGCCTTGGCCGACCAGCCCTTGCCGTACTCCTTCGGCAGCACGGCCACCAGCAGCGCCGACAGCACGGCAGCGCCGACGATGCCGGCCATCAAGCCTGTCACGGCGCGCACCGTGACGTCGCCGGCCCACTGCGTTGCCGCCTCTTTCAAGTGCGCACCGCCGTGCAGCAGGCGCGGCGCCACACGCTGGCCGGCCTCGCTGGTTTCCTTGGTGAAGCTCTCATAAGCCAGCGGCCGCGAGTACGTGGTCTCGCGAGACCCGACCAGGCTCGACAGCGCGGCATCCATCAACGATTGGGTGCGCGTGTCATAGGCCACGTTGCCGCCGACCGACGGCAACTGCGGCCGGTAGTGGACGCTGTCGGCCAGCGTCACGATCAAACACGCGATCAGCACGACCGACGACGCCAACGCCGGGGCATCGCCGAAGACCTTGCGCCAGTTCGCCGCCAGGTTCGGTGTGCGCCGCACGTGAACGATGTAGGCGACCATCGCGATGACCAGCAGCCAGACGGCGGCGTCGGTCCAAAGGAGTACGAATTTCGGCATGGCTTAAGTCAGGCGCACTCGCGGATCGACCCAGGTGTACGCAATGTCGATCAGGATGTAGCTGGCGATGTAGAGCACCGAGCCGACGAAGACCATCGTGCGCACGATCGCGAAGTCTTGTTTGCTGATGGCTTCGATCGCATAGGCGCCCAGGCCCGGAATGCCGAAGAAGCTCTCGAAGACCAGGCTGCCGAGGAACACATAGGGCAGATAGCCGCCGGCGCTGGTGACGATCGGGATCAGGGCGTTGCGCAGCACATGGCGGTACAGCACCGCGGTTTCGGCCAGGCCCTTGGCGCGCGCGGTGCGCACGTAGTCTTTGCCGATCTCTTCGAGGAACATCGCGCGGTACAACCGCGCTTCGGTGCCCAGGCGCGCGATTGCCGACAACAGCACCGGCAGGATCAGGAATCGAACCAGATCGAAGCCGCCGGTGTAGCCCGACGCCGGCACCAGCCTGAAGACGCGCGAGAACAGGAACTGGCCGACGATGATGTAGAACAGCGCCGAGATCGACAGCATGACGACGCACAGCACGACGCCAGCCAGATCGAGCCGGGTGTGGCGGAACATCACCAGCAGCAGCGCAAAGCTGACGCTGACGATGATCTGCAGCAGGAAGATCGGTATCGCCAGCTGCAGGCTGACCCACATGCGGCGCGCCACTTCGGCGCCGATGTCGCCGGCGCTCTCGCTGTCGGCGCGGCCGAACTTGAAGCTGAACAGCGATACCGAGCGCTCCCAGAAGATGGTCTCGGTGAGCTGGCCCGCGCCCTGCTTCG
>JANMHY010000401.1:0-3930 GCA_031375525.1 Burkholderiales bacterium | reverse complement strand
ATGGCATCTTGGCTCATGAATTTCCTCGTCGAACTGGCAATGCTGGACAACAGGGAATTCTAGCGGACGCATTTGTCGGGTCCGACCGGGCTTGACGCGAAGAACTGATCGGCAATACTGCGCCCCGCTCGATGCGACCCGTGTCGTTCTTAATCACCCATCCGCGAGGAGAAGCCAAGATGAGTTTCATGTCTGAGTTCAAAGAGTTTGCGATGAAGGGCAACGTCGTCGATCTGGCGGTCGGCGTCATCATCGGCGCGGCCTTCGGCAAGATCGTCGATTCGATCGTCAAGGATCTGATCATGCCGGTGGTCGGCAAAATCTTTGGCGGCCTGGACTTCACCAACTACTTCATCAAGCTGTCCGACGGGCCGGCAGGCATCCCGCAAACCTACGAGGCCCTGACCAAGGCCGGCGTGCCGGTCTTTGCGTACGGCAACTTCATCACCGTGGCCATCAACTTCATCATCCTGGCCTTCATCATCTTCATGATGATCAAGCAGATCAACCGCTTGAAGACCAACACCGTCAACACCCCACCGCCGCCGCCGGAAGACACCGTGCTGCTGCGCGAGATCCGCGACGCACTGAAGAAGTGAGCCCGGCGGCCCGCTGCGGGCCGCGCGGTGTTGCTTTTTTGGACGCATACTTGATGCCGCGCCTGGACCAGACGCGGCATCGTCGCCTTACGCATCCGGTATCGAAAGAGCCCGCCGCGCCAACGCAGCGCCCTGCCCGCATGAATCCATCCGCTCCCGTCATTCCCGCCGCGCTCAAAGCGGCCGCGCAGCGCGTCAAGGCGGCGGCACGCGATGCCGCGCTGCGCTGCGTCGATTCGCTCGGTGTGGCGGCGCTGGCGAGCAGCCGCACGATCGAGCGCGAAGAGTTCCTGGCCGCACAGTTCGAGCTCAACAAGCGCCACTCCGCCTACGTGATGACCTTCAACGAGCACCTCGACGAAGGCGTGCTGCGCGAGCTGCGTCGCCTCGAGTCGAGTCCGTCGAAGTTCAACAGCAAGCTCGGCTCGACCTGGCAGAGCCTGACGCTGGTCGCTGACCGCGAGGTCGAGAACCAGGTCACCGCCGACCGTATCGCCTTGAATCTTCAGCACGAGTGCGAGTGGGAACTGCGCGAATTCGACACGCTGATGATGGGGCTGCTGCACACCACCAGCCGCAAGGACGGCGAGTACCGCAACCCGCTGCGGCCCGAGCTGATCGGCAAGTCGATGGTCACGGCCTGCGACGTCGTCAGCGATCGCCCCGAGGTGCGGCGCCTGCTCACCGAGCACATGGGCCGCAGCCTGGCCAGCGCCATGCCGACGCTCTACGGCACGATCGTGCAGGAGCTCAAATCGGCCGGCGTGCGCGCGCCGGACATGACGGTGCGCAGCGTGCAGGGCCCGGGCAACGACCCGGCGCACCAGGCCCACGCCCACACCGGCTACGACTCGCTGGGCCGCCCGGTCGGCATCGACGGCGAGTTCGTGGACAGCGGTCCCGGCCGTCTTTCGGGCGCCTCCGGTTCGCCGAGCCTGCCGAGCTCGCGCTCGGGCCTCGCCAGCACCGGCGGCTACGGCGCCAGCAGCCAGGGCAACAGCCCCGGCGGCTACAGCAGGGCCGGGGCGACGATCGGCCAGGTCGATGCCGAGGTCATGACGCTGATCCGCCGCCTGGCCATGCTCGGCAACCTGGCCACCGACACCCAGCTCGCCGCGGCCGGCGCGCTGGACGTGGCCGGCGCGGCGCTGCCCAACCTCATCGTCGCCCACCGCGACGAGCTGCGCCGCACTGCCAGCGGCTCGCTCGATCACATGGTGATCGACGTCGTCGGCAGCCTGTTCGACCAGATCCTGGCCGACCCGAAGATCGCGCCTCAGATGGCGCGCCACATCGCGCGGCTGCAATTGCCGGTGCTGCGCGCCGCGCTCGGCGACGCCACGTTCTTCTCGTCGCGCCGCCATCCGGTGCGCCGCCTGGTCAACCGCATCGCTTCGCTGGCGGTGGCCTTCGAAGACTTCAGCCAGGGCCCCGGTCAGCATTTTCTCGAGCTCGTGAAGCAGCTGGTGGACGATATCGTCGGCGGCGACTTCGACCAGATGCTGGTCTATGAGCAAACGCTCGACAAGCTCGAGGCGTTCGTTGCCGAGCAGGCCAAGCGCGATGTCGAAGCGCAGAGCGACGCCGGCAACATGCTCGACAACAAGGAGAGCGAGCTGCTGATGCAGCAGCGCTACACGCAGCAGCTGCATGCCGCGCTGACCGCGGTGCCGATGGACGACTTCCTGCGCCAGTTCCTGACCCAGGTCTGGAGCCAGGCGCTGATGAAGGCCACGCTGAAGTACGGCGCCGAGAGCGAAGAGTTGAAGCGCCTGCGCATCGGCGGCCGCGAACTCGTGCTCAGCGTGCAGCCCAAGGGCTCGCCGTCCGACCGCAAGGCCTTCCTGGTGCGCCTGCCGCAGCTGATGAAGGACCTGAATGAAGGCATCTTCCTGATCGGCTGGCCGCCGAAGGCGAAGAAGGACTTCTTCGCCAAGCTGCTGCCCGCGCACGCGGCCTCGCTCAAGCGCGAGTCGATGCGCATGCTCGACTACAACCTGCTGGCGCGCCAGCTCGACACCATCCTGGCCACGCCGCTGCCGCGTGCCGAAGACAACGTGCGCGGCCTGTCCGCCATTCCCGTGCTCGAAGACGTGGTCGTCGAGCCGTTCACGGCCGAAGAAGCGCAGCGCATCGGCCTGGTCCAGGAAAGCGCGATCGACTGGGACGGCCATGTCGACATCGACCTCTCGGCCGAAGAGGCCGAGCCCGAAGTCACCGAACACGACCAGATGATCGAGGGCCTGCCCGAGCCCGAACCGATCGAGCCGACCAAGGGCGCGACGCTGGCCGACCATGTGCAGATTGGCTTTTCCTACCGCATGCACTTCGAAGGCTCGTGGCACAAGGTGCGCCTGTCGCACATCAGCCCGGGCCGCACCTTCTTCGTCTTCACGCGCGGCAAGGACCACCAGCACGCGATCTCGATGACCGCGCGCATGCTCTTCCGGCTGTGTGAGACCGGGCGCCTGCGCGCCTTCGAGAACGCGTATCTGATCGAGCGCGCGACGGCGCGGGCACGCAAGCAGTTGTCGGCACTGCGCGGTGGTGGCGCCAGCAGCACGTCAGCAGCGTCGCTGTCCAGGCACTAAGAGCTTACAGAGCGCCGCGCCCAGCCGATCGCCGCGATCAGGCTCGACGGATCGGCCACACCCCGCCCGGCAATGTCGAACGCGGTGCCGTGGTCGGGGCTGGTGCGCACGAAGGGCAGGCCCAGCGTGACATTGACGCCGTGCTCGACGCCGAGGTACTTGACCGGGATCAGGCCGTGGTCATGCGTCATTGCGACGACGAGGTCGAACTCGCCGCGGCGGGCGCGCATGAAGACGGTGTCGGGCGCGAACGGGCCGTGGGCGTCGATGCCTTCGGCGCGCGCGCCGGCGATCGCCGGGGCGATGATCTTCTGCTCCTCGTCGCCGAACAGGCCGTCTTCGCCGGCATGCGGATTCAGGCCGGCGACGGCGATGCGAAGTTTTTTTCCGCTGGCGTGGGCGATGCGCAGCGTGCCCAGCACCGCGTCGAACGTCACCGCGTCGATCGCGCTCTTCAGCGACTGGTGGATCGTCACCAGCACGACCCGCAGCTCGTCGTTGGCCAGCATCATGCGCACCGGCACGCCACCGGCGAGCGCTTGCAGCATTTCGGTGTGACCTGGGTACGGTACACCGGCCGCGGCGAGCGCGGCCTTGTGGATCGGCGCGGTGACGATGGCGCTGCCGTCGCCGCGCTGCACGGCGCGCACCGCGGCTTCGATGCACAGCGCAGCGGCCTGGCCCGCACGCGCATCGACGACGCCCCAAGCGAGTTGATGCAGCGCGGGCGGCAATCCTTC
>JANMHY010000369.1:0-2749 GCA_031375525.1 Burkholderiales bacterium | reverse complement strand
GATGCCCAACGGCAAGCTGCCCGACCGCGGCGACTTCAAGGCCTACGGCGAGCGAATCGACGAGCGCCAGCGCGATTGGCGGCGCGCTGTCGCCGAGAGTCAGCGAATGGCCGATGATTTCGCGCAGATCGTGCAGCAGCGGTCGATCGAGGCGATGCCGCTGGTTTGAGGAGTTTCATTCACCGCAGTGGCGCAGAGGGCGCAGAGTTGCGCAGATAAGACCTTGATGGCTGTACCTCTGCCACCCGCCGCGCCCTCTGCGCCTCTGCGGTGAATGAGGTTGGCTTTCAACTCCAGCGCGACGTGTGGATCACGTTGCGCACGATCGGATAAATGTGCCGCTGCCAACGCCGCCCGCTGAAGACGCCGTAATGGCCGACGCCGGGCTGCACGTAGTGCGTGCGCAGGAAGGGCTTGACCCTGGTGCACAGGTCCTGCGCCGCCAGCGTCTGGCCGGGCGCGCAGATGTCGTCGCGCTCGCCTTCGATGGTGATCACCGCGGTGCGCTTGATGGCCGACGGGTCGACGCGGCGGCCGTTCAGCATCAGCTCGCCGCGCGGCAATGCGTATTCCTGAAAGATCAACTTCACCGTCTCCAGATAGAACTCGGCCGGCAGGTCGGCCACCGCCATGTATTCCTCGTAGAAGGCGCGCGTGCTCTGCGCCTTGTCGCGCTCCTGCGCCACCAGGTGCAGGTAGTAGTCGGCAAAGGCCTTGACGTGACGCTCGCGGTTCATGCTCATGAAAGCCGACAGTTGCACGAAGCCCGGATAGACGCGCCGCCCGCCGCCGCGGTGGCGCAGCGGCACGCGGCTGATGAGGTTCTTCTCGAACCACTCGATCGGCTTCTCGTTGGCCAGCGCGTTGACCGCCGTCGGCGCGATGCGGCAGTCGATCGGCCCGGCCATCAGCGTCAGGCTGGCCGGCGTGGCGGGGTGCTCGTCCTCGGACATCAGCGCGGTGGCCGCCAGTGTGGCCACGCAGGGCTGGCAGATCGCCATCAGGTGCGCGCCGGGGCCCAGCACTTCCATGAAGTGCATCACCGTGGCCGTGTATTTGGCCAGGCCGTAGGGGCCAGCCGACAGCGGCACGTCGCGCGCGTTGTGCCAGTCGGTGACGTGCACGTCGTGGTCGGGCAGCATCGTGCGCACGGTGTCGCGCAGCAGCGTCGCGAAGTGGCCGGACATCGGCGCGACGATCAGCACCTTGGGCTGCTCGGTGGCGAGCGACGGCTTGGCGAAGCGGAGCAGCGTGCAGAACGGCTCGCGCCGCACTTCCTGCTCATGAACTGGCACCGGCACGCCATCGACAACGACGCTCGAGAGTCCCCAGGCGGGCCGGCGGTGCGTGACCTCGGCCAGGCGCATGACCTCGCACGCTGCCGCGAGTTGACGCTGCGGCTGATGGCCGCCCAGGCCGAGCGTGGCGTCTTCGAGCATCGGCACGGTGGTGCGGGCCCAGGTGCGCGACGGCCACATCAGATCGCTGTGGGCCTGGTAGCTTTGGTAGAGCATGACCGGCCATTGCAACTTGTGCGCCAGCAACTTGTGGCACTGCGCTTGCAAACAATAGCTGCATGTCCACCCAGGCCAAGCCCGCCCCGAAGAAGACCGCCCGCGCCACGCTCACGCTGTCGAGCAAGAACTATTCGTCCTGGTCGCTGCGCGGCTGGCTGCTGGCGCGCTTTGCCGGTTTCGACTTCGACGAGGTGATGGTCTCGCCCGTCGATGCCGATGCGCGCAAGGAGTTGCTGCTGCTGGCGCCGTCGATCCTCGTGCCGTGCTTGACGCATGACGGCGCGAAGAACTGGAACGTGATGGCCATCGCCTACTACCTGCACGAGATCCGGCCGCAAGCCGGGCTGATGCCGGCCGAGCGCATCGCACGCGCACATTGCCGCTCGGTCAGCGGCGAGATGAATTCGGGCTTCGCCAACCTGCGCTCGGCGCTGCCGATGAACCTCAAAGCGCAGCACGCGAACTACAAGATCTGGGCCGGCGCGCAGCCCGACATCGACCGCATCGCGGGCATCTGGCGCGAGTGCCTGTCGATGTACGGCGGGCCGTATCTGTTCGGCAAGAAGCGCACGATGGCCGATGCGATGTACGCACCGGTCGTGACGCGTTTTCTCACCTACGGCGTCAAGCTGCCCAAGCCCTGCACCGACTACTGCAAGACGATCATGGCGATGCCGGACATGAAGGAGTGGGTCGCTGCGGCGAAGGCCGAGCCGGAAGAGATCGAAGAACTCGACATGGAGTTCTGATCGCTCACCTCATTCCCATTTGGCCGGCTCCGGCACCGCGCACGGCGCCGGCATGTCGATGCTCGTGAAGTCCGCCGGGCCGACGATTTCGAGATACTCCATGTCGGGCGAGTAGTCGAACAGGTGGTGCACGATGCGCGGGCGCTGGTGCACGCAGTCGCCGGCCTCGACCAGCGTCTCCTGCTCGCCGTACATGAACCTGGCCCAGCCCGTGATCATGATCACGATGTGGAAATCCGCCTCATGGCGGTGCCAGCCGGTGCCCTTTTCCGGGGCCATATTCGCCTTGACAAGGTGCGCAATCACGGCGCCGTGGGTCGCGCCTTCGACGCCGAGGTCCTTGTAGAGGAAGAAATCGCGCAGCCCTTCGCTGCGCCACGGCGTGTCCGCCGGTTTCACATGGGAGAAGCGGGTGCTCGTCTTGTCCAGCATGCAGGCCTCGCGCAAGAGTTTTGTTGCGCGGCAACATGCATAAGGCGTTCC
>JANMHY010000327.1:0-2173 GCA_031375525.1 Burkholderiales bacterium | reverse complement strand
ATTGAGCCCTGAGTTGGCGACCCTGTGTCGCCAGCAGCTCGCACAGGCCCTGGCCGAAGCACCGGGCGCCGCGCTCGAGTGGGAGCTGATCGATGGCCACTGCGTGTGCGAGTTGAAGCAGCGCGCGGTCTCCAAAGGCACAGCGGTGCGCGCGTATCTGGCCGAAGCGCCCTTCGCGGGCCGGTTGCCGGTGTTCGTCGGCGACGATGTCACCGACGAAGACGGCATCCGCGCGGTCCAGGCCGCGGGCGGCTTCGGCATCCGCGTCGGGCCGGGCCGCAGCGAGGCACGCTATCGGCTGGCCGACACCGACGCGGTCGCCACCTGGCTTGTCGAAGCCGCTGCGCAAGCCACGATCTCTCACCACAACCAGCGCAGCACGCCATGAACAACGCGGCCAACCTCAACCTGGGCCTGATCGGCAACTGCACGATCAGCGCGCTGATCGATGCCGGCGCGCGGCTGGTCTGGTGCTGCATGCCGCGTTTCGACGCCGACCCGGTGTTCCACGCGCTGCTCGACTCGGCCGACGGCATCGGCGAAGAAGGCAGCTCGCAGGTGGTGCTCGAAGGCTGTGTGCGCACGGAGCAGGCCTACGATGAAAACACCGCCGTCCTGCGCACCCGCCTGTTTGATGCCCAGGGCGGCGCCATCGAGGTCACGGACTTCGCGCCCCGCTTCTTGCGCCACGAGCGGGCCTTTCGGCCGATGCTGCTGGTGCGCCGCGTGCGCCCGATTCAGGGCTCACCGCGCATCCGTCTGATCGTGCGGCCGCGCGCCGACTGGGGCCGCACCTCGCTGGCACGCACCCGCGGCAGCAACCACATTCGCTTCATCGGGCCCGAGCTGACGATTCGCCTGACGAGCGATGCGCCCATCACCTACATCCTCCACGAAACCGCCTTCACGTTGAACGGCCCGATCAGTCTGCTGCTGGGCACCGACGAAACGCTCGAAGGCGGCGTCGAAGAAAGCGCTCGCCAGCTCGAGGAGCACACCGCCCACTACTGGCGGCACTGGGCGCGCCGTCTGGCGGTGCCGCTCGAATGGCAGGCGGCCGTGATCCGCGCGGCGATCACGTTGAAGCTCTGCCTATTCGAGGAGACCGGCGCCATCGTCGCGGCGATGACGACCAGCATTCCGGAAGCGCCGGCGAGCCAGCGCAACTGGGACTACCGCTACTGCTGGCTGCGCGACGCGTTCTTCGTCGTGCGCGCGCTCAACAGCTTGTCCGAGGTCGGCACGATGGAGGACTACCTGCGCTGGCTGCGCGACGCCGTCGGCAGCACGGTCGGCGAGCACATCCAGCCGCTGTACGGCATCGGCCTGGAGCGCGAACTGCCGGAGCGCATCGTCGAGCACCTCGGCGGCTACCGCGGCCATCGGCCGGTGCGCGTGGGCAACCAGGCCGCCGAACATTTCCAGCACGACGTCTACGGCAACATCGTGCTCGGCGCCGCGCAAGCGTTCCACGACCACCGGTTGCTGCGCCGCGGCACGCGCGCGGAATTCGAGCTGCTCGAACAGGTCGGCGAACGCGCCTTCGCCATCCACGACCAGCCCGACGCCGGCATGTGGGAGCTGCGCACCCGCGCCCGCGTGCACACCTCGTCGGTGCTGATGAACTGGGCGGCGTGCGACCGCCTGGCCAAAATCGCCGAGACCATCGACCTGGCCGACCGGGCCGCGCTGTGGCACGGCCGCGCCGAACTGATACGCGCCAAGATACTGAAGCACGCCTGGAGCGAGGAACGGCAGTCGTTCGTCGAGAGTTTCGGCGGCCGCGAACTCGACGCCAGCGTGCTCTTGATGGCCGAGGTCGGCATGATCGAACCGACAGACCCGCGCTTCGTGGCCACGGTCGATGCCCTGGAGCGTGTGCTCTGCGACGGCCCCTACTTGCGCCGCTACGAGGCGCCGGACGACTTCGGGCTGCCCGAGACCTCGTTCAACATCTGCGCCTTCTGGCGCATCGACGCGCTGGCCCGCATCGGCCGCAAAGAGCAGGCGCGCGAGATCTTCAACGCGCTGTTGGCCGTGCGCAACCCGCTCGGGCTGCTCTCGGAGGACACGCATCCGGTGACCGGCGAGCTGTGGGGCAACTTTCCGCAGACCTACTCGATGGTGGGCATCATCAACGCGGCGATGCGGCTCTCAGCGCCGTGGGACTCGC
>JANMHY010000256.1:0-3170 GCA_031375525.1 Burkholderiales bacterium | reverse complement strand
GCGCGTGGCGCTGTAGTGGCCGGTGGTGGCGTCGAACTGGGCGTGAATCTCGAGGATCTGACCCACCTGGATGGCCGCGAAGCCGCCCACCAGCAACGGGTCGAACACGGTTTCGGCGCGCACTTCGACGGTCTGGTCGAGCAGGCGGAAGGTTTGCGCCGTCGGGTCGATCGACGCCACCGGTCCCTTCAACTCGCTGCCGAAGCGGATGCGCAGCGCCGTGCCGCGGCTGGTGCTGTCGTCGATCGACGACGACTCGACCTCGACCATCATGCCGAGTTGCAGCTCGCTGCGGCTGTGCGAGCCGCCCTCGTCGTCTTCGCTCTCGACGCGGGCGCTGTTGTCGTCGAAGCGCACGCCGCCGACGATGATCGAACCCAGGCCGGTGATCGGCCCGCTCATGAAGCTCTGCGCGCCGGTGGGCGTGCCGGCGTCAGTACCACCGCCCCCACCGCCGCAGGCGGCGAGCAGCGTCGGGCCAAGCACGCCGGCCAACAGGGCGGCGGCCGGTGCGGCGAGCGCGCGGCGCCGGCTCAACGCGAAAACTTGCTGGGGGTTCTTCGGGTTCATGGCGAGTCTCCAAGCCGTTGCGATGATTCAGTATAAATGGGCGTTTTGCCCATTTGCAAGAATTTTGAACCCGCCTCCGAACAAATTGGCAACGCCTTGTGTCCGCGCCACCGTGACTTTCTTTTCAGCAGGGGCACCGCAAAATCGCCGCATGCCCGCTCCCCGCCGCTGGATCGCCCACCTCGACATGGACGCCTTCTATGCCTCGGTCGAGCTGCTGCGTTACCCCGAGTTGCAAGGCCAGGCGGTGGTCATCGGCGGCGGCCGGCGCGCGCAGCCTGAAGCGCTGGCCGACGGCACGCGGCGCTTTGTCACGCTGGCCACCTACAAGGGCCGCGGCGTCGTCACCACCGCCACCTACCCGGCGCGCGACCTCGGCGTGCACAGCGGCATGGGCCTGATGAAGGCAGCGCTGCGGGCGCCGCAGGCGGTGTTGCTGCCGACCGACTTCGAGCGCTACCGCCTGTACTCGCGGCGCTTCAAGGCCGCGGTGGCCGAGGTCGCGCCGATCATCGAAGCCCGCGGCATCGACGAGATCTACCTCGACCTGACCGACGTGCCCGGCGCGCAGGACAGCGTCGGCCACGATCCGTTCGGCGGCGTGCGAGCGGTGGCGCAGGACATCCGCAACAACGTCAGGAGCACGACCGGCCTGACCTGCTCGATCGGCATCACGCCGAACAAGCTGCTGGCCAAGATCGCCAGCGAACTCGACAAGCCCGACGGCCTGACGGTGCTGACGCACGACGATCTGCCGCGCCGCGTCTGGCCGCTGCCGGTGCGGCGCATCAACGGCATCGGGCCGAAGGCGGGAGCGAAGCTGGCCACGCTGAACATCAAAACCATCGCCGACCTCGCCGCCGCCGATAAGACGCTGCTGGCCGAGCACTTCGGCCGCGCTTTCGCGCGCTGGCTGCACGACGCTGCCAATGGCCGCGACGAGCGCCCGCTGTCGACGTCGAGCGAGCCGGTGTCGATGAGCCGCGAAACCACCTTCGACCGCGACCTCTCGGCCCGATCCGACCGCACCGAGCTCGGCGCCATCCTCGACGGGCTGGTGCGCGAACTGGCGCACGATCTGCAGAAGAAAGGCTTGCTCGGCAAGACCGTCGGCATCAAGCTGCGCTTCGACGACTTCAAGACCGTGACGCGCGATCTGACGCTGGACGTGGCGACCGCAGAAGCCGAGGCCATCCGCCACGCTGCCGGCCTGTGTCTGAAGCGCGTCGATTTTTCACGACGCATCCGCTTGATGGGGGTGCGCATGGCTTCCCTTCGCCATGCCGGGCGATGACACTCGGGAAATGGAAACCCCCACGCTCACTGCGCTCGCTGCCCCCTGGCCCCGCAGGGGCCACTCCGTGGCCCTTGGGGGCGCTCAGTACCTTCGGAACGGCCGGGCGGTACTGAGATGAACAGCAAAGAACATCCGCGGCGCCGCCGCGGCGTGCCGCACGGACAGTTGTCGAACTGGCTGCTCGCCGGCGTGGCCGCGGCGATCATCGTGACTTTGTTGGTGGCGCGCGCGTTCGCGTGAGCGGCGCTCGGTCCGGCGACGCATCCGTTGACGCGCTGCGCGCCGTACATCTCAGTTGATCGACCCGAAAGCCTTCGATGAACCTTCAACGAACCCTCGTCGCCGCCGCCATGGCGCTGTGCTCGCTGGTCTCCCTCGTCTCCCTGGGCGCCCAAGCCGGCACGGTGCAGGTCACGCTCACCGGCGCCGACGGCAAGCCCGCCGCCAACGTCGTCGTCCAGGTGCGGCCCACCGCCGCGTGGACGCCGCGCCCGGCGCCGCCGGTGGCCGTGGTGACGCAGCAGGACCTGCGCTACGAGCCTTTCGTCACCGTGGTGCCACGGGGCGGCAGCGTGCGCTTCGTCAACCGCGATGTCTACGACCACCACGTGCGCTCGCTGGCCGGCGGGCCGCTGGGCTCGGTGGCGCCGGCCAAGCAGATCGACATCCGCATGGGGCCGGCCAAGAGCGGCCAGGACACCAGCAGCGACGTCGTGCTCGATCAGGCCGGTGCGATCGTTCTCGGCTGCCACCTGCACGGCTCGATGCGCGGCCATGTCTTTGTCGCCGAGTCGCCGTGGAGCGCGGTCAGCGACGCCGCGGGCCGGGTGCGCATCGAAGGCGTGCCCGACGGCGCGGCCGAGTTGCGCGTCTGGCACCCGGATCAGTTTGCCGATCAGGCATCGCAGGCGCTGTTGGTTGGGGCGGCCAGCACGGCTGAAGCCAAGCTCAACTTCACGCCGCGTACACGCGCGGCGCGGCCAGCCGCCAACTGACGCGGCGGCGGCCGGCGGCGGCGCGTCGCGCGCCGTCGCTACGATGCGGGCTGGAGGACAACACCATGCCGCCCGTCATCACCTGCATCGAAGACCTGCGTGTGCTCGCGCAAAAGCGCGTGCCGCGCATGTTCTACGACTATGCCGATAGCGGCTCATGGACCGAAGGCACCTACCGCGCCAACGAGGCCGACTTCAAGGCTATTCAGTTGCGCCAACGGGTGGCGGTCAACATGGAGAACCGCAGCACCGCGGTGACGATGGTCGGCCAGGCGGCAAAGATGCCGGTGGCGATCGCACCGGTGGGC
>JANMHY010000245.1:0-9175 GCA_031375525.1 Burkholderiales bacterium | reverse complement strand
TGACCCACAGCCCGATGTCGGTGCAGCCGGCGAGCAGCTTGGCCTCGGGCAAGGACTCGCGCAGCGCCGCGAGCTGCCCGACGGTGCGCGGTGCGAAGCAGCGCGCGCCCTGCGCATCAGTGTAGGCCAGCGGCGGGTCGGCGGCGAGTTGTTCGAGCAGTTGCGACGTCGCGGCGTTGTCATGCGCCACTGCGGGCAGCTCGAACATGCGCTGCCCGGCATCGAGGATCGGCCGGTAGCCAGTGCAGCGGCACAGGTTGCCGGCGAGATCGTCCGCGAGTTGTTGCCGCGACGGCGTGGTGCCACAAGCCCGCTCGCGTTCATACACATGCACCATCGACATCACGAAACCCGGCGTGCAGAAGCCGCATTGCGAGCCGTGGCACTCGAGCATCGCCTGCTGCGCCGGGTGCAACCCGTTGCTCTGATTCATGCCCTGCTTCACGTCTTCGACGGTGCGGATCGCCTTGCCGTCCAACATCGGCAAAAGCTGAATGCAGGCATTGACGGTTTTCCACTGCACGCCGGCTTGCGCCTTCTCACCCACCAGCACCGTGCACGCGCCGCAGTCGCCTTCGGCGCAGCCCTCCTTCGTGCCCGAACAACGCGCGTCCTCGCGCAGCCAGTCAAGCAGCGTGCGCGTGGTGTCGGCGCCCGTTACTTCGGTGATGCGGCCGCGGTGAACAAAGCGGATCGGCCGCTCGATGCAGCCTCCGTCGGAGGATGGAGTGGTGCCCTGGGACATACCCGAACCATACGCCGCAGCCAGCAGATGTCCATACGATAGCCGTTATTCCACGTATGCGGGAGCGCGTATGTCCGAACCGCTGCGACTGGCCAAGATCGACCTCCAACTCGTGAGGGTCTTGCACACCGTGATCACCGAAGGCAGCGTCTCGCGCGCCGCACTGAAACTCTCCAGCACCCAGCCGGCCGTCAGCGCGCAACTGAAGCGCCTGCGCGCGCTCACCGGCGACGCCCTGCTCGTGCGCTCGGGCACCGGCCTGGCGGCCACCGCCACCGCGCTGTCGCTGGTCGAGCCGGCGGCGACGATCCTGCGCGAGGCGCAGGCCATCTTCGGCGAGCGCCGCGCCTCGCGCGCCTTCGACGCCACGACGACCGAGGCCACCTTCACGATCGCGGCCAGCGACTACCTCGACCCGCTGTTCCTGCCCGAACTGGTGGCGCGCCTGCAGAGCGGTGCGCCGAACGCGCGCATCGAGCTGCACCCGCTGTCGTCGGACTACGACTACCGCAAGAGCCTGGCCCGCGGCGAGCTCGACCTCGTCATCGGCAACTGGCTCGAACCGCCGGATGAGTTGCACTTGGGCAAGCTGTTTACCGACGACATCGTCTGCCTTGTCGGTGAAGACCACCCGGCGACGCGCAACCCGCGCGCGTGGAACGAAGCGCGCTACCTCGCCGCCGAGCATGTGGCGCCGACGCCGTTTGCGCCCGGCGTGCGCGGTTTCATCGACGAGCATCTGGCGAGCCTTGGATTGCAGCGACATGTCGTGGTGCGCAGCCCGCACTTCGGCCTGATCCCGCTGATGCTGGCGCAGACGCACCTGGTGCTGACGACCGGGCGCCTGTTCTGCACGCGCTATGTCGATGCGCTGCCGGTGAAGATCCTGCGCTGCCCGGTCGAGTTTCCGCCGCTGAACTACTACCAGCTCTGGCACGACGTGACGCATGCCAGCGCTGCCGGCCGCTGGCTGCGCGAGCAGGTGCGCGACGTGGCGCGCACGCTGGCCAGCCATGCACTGCCGGTACGGCGGAAATCGGCATGAAGGCGAATCGCCTCGCCATCCGCGGCGATCTTCTCGAAGTCACCGCCGACCCCGGCTTCGGCGGCACGCAGTCGTCCAAGGTGCGTTTCGATGCCGACCATTGGCTGCTGATCGAAGACGGCCGCATCGCCGGCCGCAGCGCACGCGAACCCGATGCGAGCTGGACCCAACACGACCACAAGGGCCGCCTGATCACGCCCGGCTTCATCGACACGCATGTCCACAGCCCGCAGTTGGACGTGATTGCGAGCTACGGCGCGCAACTGCTCGACTGGCTCAACACCTACACCTTTCCCGCCGAGATGCGCTTTGCCGACCCCGCGGTCGCGGCGCAAGGCTCGGCGGATTTTCTCGATGCGCTGCTGGCCCATGGCACGACCTCGGCGGTGGTGTTTCCGACCGTGCACAAGACGTCGGTCGATGCGCTGTTCGAAGCCGCGAGCCAGCGCGGCATGCGCGTCATCGCCGGCAAGGTGCTGATGGACCGCCATGCGCCCGAAGGCCTGCGCGACGACGTGGCGCAGGCCGAGCGCGACTGCACCGACCTGATCGCGCGCTGGCACGGCCGCGAGCGCCTGGCCTATGCGGTGACGGTTCGTTTTGCACCCACCAGCACACCCGAGCAGCTCGACATGGCCGGCGCGCTGATGGCCGCGCATCCGGGGCTGTACATGCAGACCCATGTCGCCGAGAACCGCGACGAGGTGCGCTGGGTCGCCGAGCTGTTCCCGCGCGCGCGCAGCTACTTGGACGTGTACCGCCAGCATGGTCTGCTCACCGACCGCGCGGTGCTCGCGCATGGCATCTGGCTCGACGCCGACGACCGCGCGCTGCTCGCCGACAGCGGCGCGCAGATCGCCCACTCGCCGAGTTCGAACCTGTTTCTCGGCAGCGGACTGATGGCGTGGACGCAGCTGCAGGATGCCGGCGCCCAGGTCTCGCTGGCCAGCGATGTCGGCGGCGGCACCTCGCTGTCGATGCTGCGCACCATGGCCGACGCCTACCGCGTGCAAGCGCTACAAGGCGTGCGCCTGACGGCGTGGAAGGCGCTCTACGCGGCCACGCGCGGCGCCGCGCGCGCGCTGCACCTCGAGCACGAAATCGGCAGCTTCGAGCCCGGCACGCTGGCCGACGTGACGGTCTGGGACTGGGCTGTCGGCCCGGTGGCCACGCACCGCGATTCGATGGCACGCGATCTGCATGAACGCGTGTTCGCCTGGATGACGCTCGGCGACGAGCGCAACCTGGCCGCGACTTGGGTCGCGGGCCGGGAGCTGTACCGCCGCCCCGGCGTTTGAACGCCGGGCCACAACGCATCTTCCGAAAGACCCGCATGAGCACCGACGCCCTCACCTCCCCAACCGGCGGTTTTCTCGAACGCTATTTCAAGCTCACCGAGCACGGCACCACTGTGCGCACCGAAATGGTGGCCGGCCTGACGACCTTCCTGACGATGGCCTACATCATCTTCGTCAACCCTTCCATCCTCGGCGACGCCGGCATGCCCAAAGGCGCGGTCTTCGTCGCCACCTGCCTGATCGCCGCGCTCGGCACGACGATCATGGGCCTGTACGCCAACTACCCGATCGCCCTGGCGCCGGGCATGGGCCTGAACGCCTACTTCGCCTATGTCGTCGTGCTCGGCATGGGCTTCAAGTGGCAGGTCGCCTTGGGCGCGGTGTTCGTCTCCGGTTGCCTGTTCCTGCTCGTCACGCTGACCGGCCTGCGCGAGCAGATCATCAAGGGCATCCCGCATTCGCTGCGCGTCGCGATCACGGTCGGCATCGGCATGTTCCTGGCGATCATTGCGCTGAAGAGCGCCGGCATCGTCGCCGCATCGAAAGCCACCTACGTCACGCTCGGTGATCTTCACCAGCCGTCGGTGGTGCTGGCCGCGATCGGCTTTTTCACGATCGTCGCCCTCGACAAGTTGAAGGTGCGCGGCGCGATCCTGATCGGCATCCTGCTGGTCACGGTGCTGTCGTTCTTCTTCGGCGGCAACACCTTCGCCGGCGTGTTCTCGGCGCCGCCGTCGATCGAGCCGACGCTGTTCAAGCTCGACATCGCCGGCGCGTTTTCGGTCGGCATCGTCAACGTCGTGCTGGTGTTCTTCCTCGTCGAGCTGTTCGACGCCACCGGCACGCTGATGGGCGTGGCCAAGCGCGCCGGCCTGCTCGTGCCCGGCAAGATGGACCGCATGAACAAAGCGCTGCTCGCCGACTCGGGCGCGATCTTCGCCGGCTCGCTGCTCGGCACCTCGAGCACCACCGCCTACATCGAAAGCGCCTCGGGCGTGCAGGCCGGCGGGCGTACCGGCCTGACCGCCGTCACCGTGGCGATCCTCTTCCTGCTCTGCCTGTTCATCTCGCCGCTCGCCGGCTCGGTGCCCGCCTACGCGACGGCGCCGGCGCTGCTGTTCGTCGCCTGCCTGATGCTGCGTGACCTGACGGAGCTGGAGTGGGACGATTCCACCGAGGTCATCCCGGCCGCGGTGACGGCGCTAATGATGCCGTTCACGTACTCGATCGCCAACGGCCTGGCCTTCGGCTTCATCACCTATGGTCTGCTCAAGCTGCTGACCGGCAAGGCGCGTGAGGTTCACTACATGGTCTGGATCATCGCGGCGGTGTTCCTCTACAAGTTCATCGTCGTCGGCGGGCATTGAGGAGAGCAGCGTGGTCACACCGCGACTCGAACTGAAGCACATCAGCAAGCAGTACCCCGCCGTCAAGGCCAACGACGACGTGAGCCTGACGGTGCAGCCCGGCGAGATCCACGCCATCCTCGGCGAGAACGGCGCGGGGAAGTCCACGCTGATGAAGATCGTCTTCGGCGCCGTGCAGCCCGACGCGGGCACGATCGCGATCGACGGCCAACCAGTGACGATCCGCAACCCGCACGAGGCCAAGGCGCAGGGCATCGCAATGGTGTTCCAGCACTTCAGCCTGTTCGACACGCTGACCGCGGCCGAGAACGTGTGGCTCGGATTGGACCCGAGACGAAGGGCCGCTCCCGAGTCTCGGAGCGCCCCCTCGGGGGGCCGGGCGCCGCGAAGCGGCGACCTTGGGGGCCAGGGCTACGAAACATTGGCGCAGGTCAGCGAGCGCATGCGCGCCAAAGCCGAGGTCTATGGCCTGCCGGTCGATCCGGCGCGCCCGGTGCACAGCCTGTCGGTCGGCGAGCGGCAACGCGTCGAGATCATCCGCGCGCTGCTCGCCGAGCCGAAGATCCTGATCCTCGACGAGCCGACCTCGGTGCTGACGCCGCAGGCGGTGCAGACCCTCTTCCTCACGCTGCGCCAGCTCGCGCAGGAAGGCTGCTCGATCCTCTACATCAGCCACAAGCTCGACGAGATCCGCGAGCTGTGCCATGCGTGCACCGTGATGCGCGGCGGCAAGGTCACCGGCGTGGTCGATCCGCGGCAGGAGAGCAATGCCTCGCTGTCGCGCTTGATGATCGGCGCCGAGCCGCCGCAGCTGGTGCACCGCGAGGCCGCGCTCGGCAAGGTCGCGCTGCAGATCAAGCAGCTCAGCCTCGAACCCGACAGCCCCTACGGCGTGCCGCTGCGCAACGTCTCGCTCGAACTGCGCGCGGGCGAAGTGCTCGGCATCGCCGGCGTGTCGGGCAACGGCCAGCAGGAGTTGCTCGCCGCGTTGTCGGGCGAAGACCGCCGTGCCGCAGCCGGCACGCTGGCACTCTTCGGCACCGACATTGCACGCGCGAGTCCATCGAAGCGGCGCACGCTGGGCCTGCACTTCGTGCCCGAGGAACGCTTGGGCCGCGGCGCGGTGCCGATGGCGTCGCTGGCGTCGAACACGCTGTTGACGCGGCGCGAAACGGTCAATGCGTTCGGCTGGATCGATGTCAAGGGCACGCGCGCGCTGGCGGCCACGTTGATCGAGCGTTTCAAGGTCAAGGCCGGCGGGCCGGATGCGCCGGCCAAGAGCCTGTCCGGCGGCAACCTGCAGAAGTTCATCGTCGGCCGCGAGATCGACGCGCAGCCCAAGGTGCTGATCGTTGCGCAGCCGACCTGGGGCGTGGACGTCGGCGCGGCGGCGCAGATTCGCGGCGAGCTGCTGGCGCTGCGCGATGCCGGTTGCGCAGTGCTGGTGGTCAGCGAAGAGCTCGACGAGTTGTTCGAGCTGAGCGACCGGCTGGTGGTGATTGCGCGCGGCAAGCTCTCGCCATCGATCGCCACGCGCGACGCCACGGCCCTGCAGATCGGGCAATGGATGGCCGGCATCTTCGACAGCAACAGCAAAGAGGTGGATCAACATGCTGCGGCTTGAAACGCGTCCCGCGCCGTCGCGCCTGTTCGTTGCGGCCTCGCCGCTGATCGCGCTCGCAGCCACGGTGACCATCGGCGTGCTGCTGTTCGTGCTGCTCGGCAAGGACCCGCTGCTCGGCCTGCGCATGTTTTTCTGGGAGCCGATCAAGAGCGCATCCGCGTGGAGCGAGATCGGCGTCAAGGCGACGCCGCTGATGCTGATCGCATTGGGTCTGGCGCTGTGCTTTCGCGCCAACGTCTGGAACATCGGCGCCGAAGGGCAGTACATCCTCGGTGCGATCTTCGCCGGCGGCATCGCGATGCAGGCGACGCCGGACTCGCCGCGGGCGATCGTCGTCGCGATCCTCATCGCCGGCGTCGTCGGCGGCATGCTGTGGGCGGCGATCACGGCGCTGCTGCGCGACCGCTTCAACGCCAACGAAATCCTGGTCAGCCTGATGCTGGTCTACGTCGCCGAGATGGTGCTGTCGTACCTCGTCTATGGGCCGTGGAAAGACCCGGCGGGCTTCAATTTCCCGCAGACCGTGACCTTCGCCAACCCGACCAAAGTGCCGCGCTTGGTTGACGGCCTGCGCGTCAACATCGGCCTGGTCATCGCACTCGTCGCGGTGGCCGGCATGGCGGTATTTCTGTTCCGTTTGTTCAGCGGCTTTCAAGCGTTGGTCGGCGGGCAAGCGAGTGCTGCCGCACGCTATGCCGGCTTCTCGTCGCGCACGGCGCTGTGGACGGCGCTGCTGACCTCGGGAGGCCTGGCCGGCCTGGCCGGTGCGCTCGAAGCCACCGGCCCGCTCGGCCAGCTCACGGCGTACGTGCCGGTGGGCTACGGCTTCGCGGCCATCATCGTCGCCTTCGTCGGCCGGCTGAATCCGATCGGCATCGTCTTCTCGGCGGTGCTGATGAGCATGTTCTACATCGGCGGTGAACTCGCGCAGTCGCGAATGCAGTTGCCGAAGTCGATCACCGGCGTGTTTCAGGGCTTGTTGCTGTTTTCGCTGCTGGCGGCTGACACGCTGATTCACTATCGTCTGCGTTGGAAAACCACCATTCGCCCTGAGGTATCGAAGGGTGCGCGCGCCGCAGGAGCAACGCCATGAACGAGATCGCGCTTCTCATTGCCGCGACGCTCAACGCCGGCACCGTGCTCGCCATCGCCGCGCTCGGCCTGCTGCTCAACGAGCGCGCTGGCATCGTGAATCTCGGCGCCGAAGGCATGATGCTGGTCGCGGCCGTGGTCGGCTACGCCGCGGCGGTGCACTCGGGCAGCGACCTCGTCGCGTTCGCCGCCGGCGCCGTGGCCGGTGCGCTGCTGGCCGCGGTGTTCGGCGCCCTCGTCATCTGGCTCAACACCAACCAGTACGCCACCGGCCTGGCGCTGTCGCTGTTCGGCGTCGGCTTCTCGGCCTTCATCGGCCAGCCGTACACGCGCGAAAGATTGAGCGAACGCGCGCAGCACGACGTGCCGCTGCTGTCCGACATCCCTTTCATCGGCCCGGCGCTGTTCAAGCAGCACCCGATGGGGTGGGTGGCGATCGGCCTGACGATCTTGCTGATGTGGTGGTTGAACAAGAGCCGCAGCGGCTTGATCCTGCGCGCCATCGGCGAGTCGCCCGAGTCGGCACATGCGCTCGGCTACCCGGTGCGGCGGATTCGTCTGGCCGCGGTGATGGCCGGCGGCGCGCTGTGCGGCGTCGCCGGTGCTTACCTGTCCACCGTGTACACGCCGCTATGGGTCGAAGGCATGGTCGCCGGCCGCGGCTGGATCGCGCTGGCCCTCACCACCTTTGCCACCTGGCGGCCGGTCCGCGTGCTGCTCGGCGCCTACCTGTTCGGCGGCGTGACGATGCTGCAGTTCCACTTGCAGGGCGCGGGCGTCGAGGTGCCGAGCCAGGTGCTGGTTGCCCTGCCGTATGTGGCGACGATCGTCGTGCTGGTGCTGATCTCGCGCAACGCGGCGTGGATCAAGGCCAACATGCCGGCCTCGCTCGGCAAACCGTTTTCGCCCGGGGGTTGACCAGACGCATGAACCGCGCGGCGACGAAGCCGCTTCGGGGGCAGGTCACCTCACGCCGAGCTTCAACAAGAGACGCAGGTACTCGAGCTTGGCGGTCAACTGCTGCATCTGGTCGTTGAGCCGCGCCAGCGCGATCGCGCTGTCTTCCAAGGTCATCGGCGGCCGGGGTGGATTGGTCCCGGGAAGGTTGGGGGTGGCCATGTGAACGCTCCTGCGCATCGGTTGGATGCCATCGTGCGCATGCGCATTCCGTCACACAACCCCGCAGGCGCGGTGGCCATCCCCGCCTGCGGGGTCATCGAGTCCGCTGAATCATTGAAATGGGCGGTGAGCGACGTGCGAGACGGGATGCGATGCAAGGCGCAAAGCACAGCAATGCCTGCAGGCATTGCGAGCATTTGCAACGCCGCAGCGCGCCCGTATCGCGCGGACAGCACCGATCCGATTTCAGTGATTCAGTGGACTGGTGGGTGACAGCACGAGTTCGACGGCAAAGCCGGACGGCGTGTCGGGCAAAACCAGTCGCCCGCCGTGCGCCCGCGCCACCAGATCGGCCAGCATCAGGCCCAGGCCGGTCTGGCCTTCGTAGCGCTGCGTCTCGAGCGCGGCACGCAGCAGCGCCAGGCGCTGCGGGTCGGCGCCGGGGCCGTCGTCGCGCAGCAGCAGGCGGCCCGGCGCGGGCACGCTGACGCCAACACGCCGTGCGCCGTGGCGCTGCGCGTTGTCGAGCAGGTTCAGCAACGCCGCGGCGAGCAGGTCGGGGTCGGCATCGACATGCACCGGCGCCTCGATGTGCACCTCGACCTGCGGCACCGGCAGATGGGCCAGCAGCGCCTTGACGTCGACGTGCTGGCGGCGCACTTCGGCGCCGAGGCGAAACAGGTCGAGCAACGAGCGCACCACGCGTTGCAGGCGCACCGACGCCTCGCGCACGCGCTGCAGCCGCGGCTGCGCTTCGGGCGTGCTTTCGCGCAGCGCCACCGCGAGCTGCGCGTCCATGCCGGCCAGCGGCGTGCGCAGCGCGTGCGCGGCATGCGCGGCAACGCGGCGCTCCAGCGCCACGCGCTCGGCCAGGCGGCGGCCGAG
>JANMHY010000242.1:0-10964 GCA_031375525.1 Burkholderiales bacterium | reverse complement strand
GAACATGGGCTGGATGCACGACACGCTGGAGTACATCCAGCAAGACCCGGTGCACCGCCGCTGGCATCACGACAAGATGAGTTTCGGTCTCGTCTATGCCTTCAGCGAAAACTTCATGCTGCCGCTGTCGCACGACGAAGTGGTGCACGGCAAGGGCAGCATCCTGGGCCGCATGCCCGGCGACGAGTGGCAGCGCTTCGCCAACTTGCGCGCCTACTTCGGCTTCATGTGGGGCCACCCCGGCAAGAAGCTAATCTTCATGGGCCAGGAGTTCGCGCAGGGCACCGAGTGGAACCATGACATCGAGCTGCCGTGGTGGCTGCTGCAACACGAACTCCATGCCGGCGTGCAGCGCCTGGTGCGTGACTTGAACAAGCTCTACCGCGAACAACCGGCGCTGCACCAACTCGATTGCGACGCCGCCGGCTTCGAATGGATCGACGCCCATGACGGCGAGCGTTCGATCTACTCGTGGGTGCGCAAGGATGGGCAGGGCGGTCAGGTGATCGTCATCGCCAACATGACGCCTGTGCCGCGCAAGGCCTTCCGCCTCGGTGTCCCAGAAGGCGCGAGCGCATGGCGCGAAGCCCTCAACACCGACTCGGTCTTCTACGGCGGCAGCAACCTCGGCAATGGCGAGACACCGCTGCCAGTACAGGCCGCCGCAAGCCATGGCCGCGCACAGTCGATCGAGCTGACCATCCCGCCGCTGGCCACGGTGTTCCTCATCCCCGCATGAAGCAAAACGGGCGCAGGCCGTGGGGCGGGTGTCTGCCGGAGTGAATATGTGTACCCACATTCTGAACCCCGGCAGACACCCGCCCTCGCGCTGAGCGCGCGTGACGGAGTGCGAGACTCTTTACCCCCATCCCAACCTTCCCCCTTGCAGGGGGAAGGAGCAAAGCAGTGAAACTCCCTCAGAGCATTCAAGAAGGCCGCACCGAACCGTTCGGCGCCCTCGCCAGAGACGGTGGCGTCAACTTCGCGGTCTTCTCCGACCACGCCACCAAGATCGAACTCTGCGTCTTCGATTCGAGTGGCGCCAGAGAGTTGAAGAAGTACACGCTGCACGGCCCCAGCGACGGCGTGTTCCACGGTTTTGTCGAAGGTGTCGGCCCCGGTTTGATCTACGGCCTGCGCGCGCACGGCCCGTATCAGCCGGAACACGGGCATCGCTTCAACCATCACAAGCTGCTGCTCGACCCGTGGGCGCGCGAGATCGTCGGCCGCTTTGCGTGGCGCGCCGAGCACCACGGCTACGAACTCGGCCATCCCGACGGCCAGCGCTCGTTCGACAAGCGCGACAACGCGCTGAGTGCACTGAAGGCACGCGTCGCGCCACCGCCGCAACCCGCAGCCGGTTGGCATAACGCGCCACGCATTGCAGCGCGCGACCAGATCCTCTATGAACTGCACGTCAAGGGCTTCGGCAAGTTGCTGCCCGGCTTGCCGCCCGAGTTGGCGGGAACGTATGCCGGCCTCGCACACCCGCTGTCGATCGCTCACTTCAAATCGCTCGGCATCACCACGCTCGAGCTTCTGCCCGTCCACTACCACCTCGACGAGCCGCACCTGCACGACAAGGGCCTCGTCAACTACTGGGGCTACAACACGCTCGGCTTTTTCTGCCCCGATCCGCGCTACGCGGCGTGCGACCGTGGTGACCCAACGGCCATCAGCGAAGAGTTCCGCGCGATGGTGGCCGCGCTCCACGAGCATGGCTTGGAGGTCGTGCTCGACGTGGTTTACAACCACACGCCCGAAGGCGGCGAGACAGGCCCCACGCTCTCGATGCGCGGCCTCGACAATGCCGCCTGGTACCGCTTGCATGGCGACGACAAGAGCCGCAGCGAGAACTGGACCGGATGTGGCAACACCATCAACGTCGCCCACCCGCGCGTGACGCAATTCGTGCTCGACTCGCTGCGCTTCTGGGTGCACGAGATGGGCGTCGATGGTTTCCGCTTCGACCTGGCCACCGTGCTCGGCCGCACGCACCAGCACTTCCATCCGCACGCGCCGTTCTTCACCGCACTCGCGCAAGACCCGATCCTGGCGCGCGCGCACATGATTGCCGAGCCCTGGGACTCTGGCCCCGACGGCTACCAGGTCGGCCGCTTCCCCGCGCGCTGGCTCGACTGGAACGACAAGTTCCGCGACACGGTTCGCCGCTACTGGTTGAACCGCAGCGTCAGCCGCGGCGAGTTCGCGCGCCGCTTCACCGCCAGCAACGACCTCTTTCACCACGGCCGGCGCGGGCCGCTGGCCAGCGTCAATTTCATCGCCGCACACGATGGCTTCACCACGGCCGACTTCACCGCCTTCGACAAAAAACAAAACCACGGTAACGGTGAAAACAACCGCGACGGGCGTGACGACGAACTGGCCGCCGTGATCCCCGAAGCCGAGCGCAACCGCGTGCGCCGCGCGCTGCTGGCCACGCTGCTGCTCGCGCAAGGCACGCCGATGCTGCTGGCCGGCGACGAGTTCGCCAACAGCCAGCAAGGCAACAACAACGCCTACAACCAGGACAACGCCACCGGCTGGCTCGGTTGGGCGAATGCCGACCGTGACCTGATGGCCTTCGTGCAGAGCGTGCTGCTGCTGCGTCGCGCTGAGCCCGCGCTGCGTCACGCGCGCTGGTTTGCGCATTCGCCCGCGCCGGCGGGCGAGCGCAGCATCGTCTGGCTCGCGCCGTCGGGCCACGACATGCAGGTGCACGACTGGCACGACGCCGCGCAGCATGCGTTTGCGTGCCGCATCGACGCCGCGCCGAAGAGCGCGTCCGACGTGGTGCGCGCTAACGGGGGCACCGGCTGCCGGCATTTGCTGATCGCCTTCAACCCCGAGACCACGCCGACGCTGTTCACGCTGCCTGCGGGAGATTGGCAGATCGCGCTCGACAGCTCGGGTGAGTTGACCGCGGTGCGGCCGCACAAGCCTCTTTCTGTCCCCGCACACTCGCTGATCGTGTTGCGCGATCTTTCCGACTGACATGAACCTAAACCAACGCGATCGTCGACGCTCGGGCGTCCTCCTGCACATCACCTCGCTGCCCGGCCCGCACGGCATCGGCGATTTCGGGCCCGATGCCTACCGCTTCGTCGATTGGCTCGCCAGTGCCAAGCAGACGCTGTGGCAGTGGCTGCCGACCACACCGGTCGGGCCCGGCGACTCGCCGTACCAGAGCCCGTCGGCGTTTGCCGGCAGCCCGTTGATGGTGGCGCTGGAGCCGCTGGTCGAGCGTGGTTGGTTGGAGCGCATCGAGCTGCCGGCTGAAGGCTTCTCCAACACACGCGTCGATTTCCCGCGCGTGATCCCGTGGCGCGATGGGCAGCTGCGCCGCGCAGCACTCGGCTTCTTCTCGCATGCCGATGCGAACGAGCGCACTGCCTTCACCACGTGGTGCCAGCAAGAAGCCTCGTGGCTCGACGAGTACGCGCTGTTCATGGCGCTGTTCAACGCGCATGGCATGAAGCCGTGGTGGGAGTGGACGCAGCCGCTGCGCCAACGCGATGCCAAAGCGCTCGCCGTGGCGCGCACGCAGCAGGCACCCGAGATCGACTACTGGCGCTTCGTGCAGTGGTGCTGGGACGAGCAGTGCCGCGCGCTGAAGGCTTACGCCAACGGCAAGGGCATCTCGCTCGTCGGCGACATCCCGATCTACGTTGCCGACAACAGCGCCGATGTCTGGTCGCGGCCCGACCTGTATGAACTCGGCGAAGACGGTCTGCCCACCGTGATCGCCGGCGTGCCGCCCGACGAACTCGGCCCCGACGGCCAGCGCTGGGGCAACCCGCTCTACCGCTGGGACCGGATGAAGAAGGAGAAGTACGCGTGGTGGGCTGAGCGCGTCAAGCGTGTGCTCGCGCAATCCGACATCGTGCGCATCGACCACTTCCGCGGCTTCGCCGGCTACTGGGAAATTCCGGCGAGCTCACCCACTGCCAAGGTCGGCCGCTGGGTCACCGGTCCGGGGCTGCCTCTCTTCAAGGCCATCGAAAAACAACTCGGCGTGCTGCCGATCATTGCCGAGGATCTGGGCATCATCACGCCCGACGTGGTCGAGTTGATCGAGGCCTGCGGCTTTCCGCGCATGAAGGTGCTGATCTTCGGCTTTGGCGGCGACGGCACGCATGAGTTCCTGCCGCACAACTACGCGCCGAAGACGATCGTCTGCACGAGCACGCACGACACCGACACCGCGCGCGGCTGGTGGGACAACGCGCTGGAGACCGAGCGTCACTTCGCAGGCACGTACCTGGCGTGCGATGCCAGCAGCTTTCACTGGGCCGCGATCCGCGCCTGCATGAACTCGGTGTCGCAGCTCGCGGTGTTTCCGCTGCAAGACGTGCTGGGCTTGCCGACAGCGCATCGCATGAACCTGCCGGGCACACTGGGCCCGAAGAACTGGAGCTGGCGCTTCGAGTGGCCGATGGTGGGCGACGACCCAGCGCGCGTGCTGGCGCTGATGGCGCACACGAGCGGGCGTGCAGGTGCGTAGGCGCGCGAGTTTCGGGGCGAGCTCGTATCGCCGGTCGGGTTCAAGCGGGATTGGTTTTGCCCGCGGCCCGGTGAATCGCTGCGCGCACGCGGCTGTAGGTGCCGCAGCGGCAGAGGTTGGTGATCGCCGCATCGATGTCGGCGTCGGTGGGTTTGGGCTTGTCCTTGAGCAGCGCGGCGGCGGCCATGATCATGCCGCTCTGGCAGTAGCCGCATTGCGGCACGTCCAGGGCCACCCAGGCCCTTTGCAGCGGGTGGTCGCCCTGGGCTGACAGGCCCTCGATCGTCGTGATCTTCTGCTGCGCCGTCACGGCCGCCGCCGGCATCGTGCAACTGCGCACCGCCGCGCCGTTGATGTGCACCGTGCACGCGCCGCAGGCGGCAACGCCGCAGCCGTACTTGGTGCCGACGAGGCCGAGCTGGTCGCGCAACACCCACAACAGCGGCGTGTCGGGCTCGGCGTCGTGTTCGAGCACGCGGCCGTTGACGTTGAGTCGAGCCATCGAGCGATCTCCTGTGGGGGGGTGCCCGATGATGCCCTGCCACGGACGTCAGGGCCTTTGCACCGCCACTTCGACGCGTCGCGCTTCGGCCGGCCCGCCGCTGCCCGTGGTCGCTTGCGGCTTTTGCATGACGATGCGCTCGCGCGCGATGCCCGCGCGCTCCAGCGCACCGCGGGCCGCGCGGGCACGGTTCAAGGCCAGTTCCTCGTTGCGCGCTCGTCTGCCGGTGGGATCGTGAAAGCCGGAGATCGAGGCTTTGGCGCCTTCATTGGCCTTGAGATAGGTGACCAGCGGCAACAACGCGGCCACGGTGTTTGGCGGCAGCGTGACTTTGTCGAGCGGGAAGTACAGCTTGGCCGCCAGCGGTGGGGGCGTGTCGGATGCGGGTGAGGTTGCAGGTGCCGTTGTCGCAGCCGCAGTGGGCACCGCGGCCATCTCCGCCGCTGCCGCCTTCGGCGCCTCGGCCGCCGCAGCCAGCTTGGCCACGGGCGCTGCGGCAGTGCGCGGCGCCGGCGTGCTGTTGGCCGCCAGGCCCGGGATCTTGCAAGCGCGGCCGGCGGGTCCGAAGCCGGCGATCCAGCTCATCAGCAACAGAAACGCGAGGATCGCGGCGATGGTCCAGTACACGCGCTGAAACGAGGCCCATTCGCGTGACACGGGCGATGCGGAGGACAAAGGGTTTTTCATGGCTTTGCGCTCCTGCGGTGTCAGGCTTTGCGGTTGCCTGCGATCAGACCGTCTTGCATCGCACGCAGCACCGCCTGCGCGGGGTTGTCGACCGTCTTCTCCACGACCTTCTCGACGATGCGCTCCACGGTCGGCGCTGTCCACGCGATACGGGCGCGCTGCGGCGTTGCAAATGCTCGCCTTGCCTATGGGCAAGGCTGTGCTTTGCGCCTTGCATCGCATCCCGTCTCGCGTGTCCCTCACCGCCCATTCAATGATTCAGCGGACCAGGCACGCACGGCGTAGATGGGAAGAGGGAAAGCGGGCAGGGGCGCGCGCCCGCGGGCGCGTCCGCAGAAGGTTCTGCCTTGGATTGCTGTCGTCGTCGTTTCACGCCGCCGCGCGGTCGCTTCGTCGCCCCGCACCAACGAAGGTGTTGGCCGCGCAGTTAAGCTGCTCGCCCTTGCCGCCGCCACCTTCGACCCGAAAGGCGCGCACGCCACATTCCCGGAGATCCCGAGATGACTTCTCTTCGCTGGGCCGCCTTGTGCGGGCTCGCCATGTTGATCGCCGCATGCGGCAAGAGCGGCAGTGACGTCGCCAAGCCGGCGGACGGTGCCGCCTCGGCGACGAGCCCGCCGGTGGCCGGCGCGGCATCGGCGCCGGTGCTGCTGCTGGCGGCCGAAGATTTGCGCACCGTGTCGCTGGCCGGCAGCGGCGGCGGGCCGGTGATCACCGGCTCGGTGCAGCCGGAAAAGCGCGCCGACCTGCGCGCCGAGGTGGCGGCCGTGGTGACGCAGGTGGCCAAGGACAACGGCGAGCCGGTCAAGCGCGGCGAGCTGTTGATGCGCCTGGATGACACCTCGATCCGCGAGTCGCTGCAGTCGGCCGACGCCGGTGCGCGCGCGGCGTCGCAGGCTTTCGAGCAGGCGCAGCGCCAGGTCGAGCGCTTGAAGACGCTGCAGGCCCAGGGCATGACCTCGGCGCAGGCGCTCGACGATGCCGAGGGCCGCCGCAACAGCGCGCAGAGCGAGCTCGTCACCGCACGCGGACGCGTCGTCAGCGCGCAGCAGCAACTGCGCCGCACCGAAGTCCGCGCGCCGTTCGACGGCGTGGTCAGCGAGCGCAAGGCCTCGGTCGGCGACACCGCGGCCGTCGGCAAGGAGCTGGTCAAGGTGATCGACCCGCGCGGCATGCGCTTCGAAGGCATGATCTCGGCCGACCGCATGGACGACGTGAAGACCGGCCAGCGCGTGACCTTTCGCATCAACGGTTTCGGCGACGAGGAGTTCGCCGGCACCGTCAAACGCATCGACGCCACCGCCAACGCAACGACGCGCCAGGTCGAAGTCACGGTGGCCTTTGCCGACGGCGCCAAGGCGCCGCGCGTGGCCGGGCTGTATGCCGAAGGCCGCATTGCTGCCAGCGGCGCGGCGGTGGCGAGGATTGCCGACGCCTCCGTCGTGCGCAGCGGCGACAACGGGCAGAGCGCGCATGTCTGGCGTGTCAAGGACGGGCGCATCAACAAGATCGCGGTGCAGCTCGGCGCGCGTGACGAGCGCAGCGGCGAGTTCGAGTTGAAGGGCGGCCTGGCCGATGGCGACGTGCTGCTGCGCAACCCGGGCAGCGGCCTGGTCGATGGCCAGCGTGTGGAAATGGCGAAGGCGGTGGCGTCCGCCGCAGCGTCTGCGCCAAAGTAGGAGGTAAGCGATGTTCCTCTCCAACTTCAGCGTCAAGCGCCCGATCGCGATGATCGTCGTCATCATCGGCCTGATGGGCCTGGGCCTGCTGGCGCTGACCAAGCTGCGCGTCAACCAGTTCCCGGACATCGAGCCGCCGCTGCTGGTGGTCAACATCACCTACCCCGGCGCGTCGCCCGACACTGTCGAGCGCGAGATCGTGACGCGGCTGGAGAAGCTGTTGCTGTCGATCTCCGGCGTCGATCGGCTGCAGGCCACTGCGCGCGAAGGCAGCGCGCAGTGCCAGGTCTTCTTCGTCTTCTCGAAGAACCTGATCGAAGGCGCCGATGAAGTGCGCAACGCCATAGGCAGCGTGCGCCACAAGCTGCCGACGGAGATCCGCGAGCCGGTGATCACGCGCGCCGACCCCGGCGCGCAGCCGATCATGCAGATCGCGTTGTCGAGCACGACGCAGTCGCATGCCGACATCTCTCGCCTGGCCGAGGACACACTGGCCGATCGCTTCCGCGGCCTGCCGGGTGTCTCCACCGTCAACGTCAACGGCTCGCTGCGGCGCGAACTGTCAGTGCTGCTGCACGCCGAGAAGCTGCGCGAGTTCTCGATCTCGGTGGCCGAGGTGGTGAACGCGCTGCGCGCGCAGAACACCACGGCGCCGGTGGGCAAGGTGCGCGGCGCGCTCGAAGACCAGAGCATCCGCCTCGTCGGCCGGCTCGAGACGCCGGCCGAGTTCGAGCAGATCGTGGTCCGCCGCCGCGGCAGCGAGCTGCTGCGCCTGGGCCAGGTGGCGACCATCAGCGACGGCTTTGCCGAACTCACCGGGCATTCGTTTCGCAACGGCCGGCCCAACGTCGGCTTGTCCGTCGCACGCTCGCGCGATGCCAGCACGGTCAGCGTCGCCAACGAGGTCCGCAAGACGGTCGAGGACATCCGCAAGACCCTGCCCGCCGGCACCTCGCTCGAAGTGACGCAAGACGGCGGCAAGGATGCGCAGAACAGCTTGAACAACGTCGTCCACGCGCTGGTCTTCGGCGCCGGCCTGACCGTGCTCGTGGTCTACGTGTTCCTGAACTCGTGGCGCTCGACGCTGATCACCGCGCTGTCGCTGCCGACCTCGGTCATCGCGAGTTTCATCGCCGTCTGGCTGGCCGGCTTCACGCTCAACTTCATGAGCCTGCTCGGTCTGTCGCTGGCGATCGGCGTGCTGATCGACGATGCGATCGTCGTCCGCGAGAACATCGTGCGTCACCTGGAGCGCGGCGCGGATCGCGTCAGCGCGGCGCTGAACGGCACGGCAGAGATCGGGCTGGCGGTGGCCGCGACCACGTTCTCGATCGTCGCCGTGTTCGTGCCGGTGGCCTTCATGGACGGCATCTCGGGGCAGTGGTTCCGGCCGTTCGCGATCACGGTGGTGGCGTCGGTGGCGGTGAGTTTGTTCATCAGCTTCACGCTCGACCCGATGTTGTCGGCGTATTGGGGCGATCCTCCCGGCCACCACGAGGCGCCCAAGCGCGGCATCAGCCGCGTGCTGCAGCGCTTCAACGTCTGGTTCGATCACCAGGCCGATCGCTACGGCAACGTCATCGCCTGGGCGCTGCACCATCGCGTGTGGATGTTCCTGTTCGCGATCCTGACCTTCGTCGCGGCGATCGGGCTGCACATGTGGAAGGGCGGCTCGAGCTTCCTGCCGGCGTCGGACGCCGGTGTGCTGGCGATCGACGTGCGCACGCCGGCTTCGTCGAGCCTCGAATACGCGAAGCTGAAGGTCGAGGCCGCGGCAACGCTGGCGCGTTCGATGGCCGAGACCAAGGCCACCAACAGCTACGTCAACCCGAACGGCGGCCGCGTCTATGTCGATATCGGCAAGAGCATCGACCGCGCGCGCACGCATGTGGCGATTGCCAAGGATCTGCGCGCGCTGACGGCGCGCCTCGTCGGCGCCGAGTACGTGGTGCTCGAGGACTTCAACATGGGCGCGCAGAAGCCGGTGCAGATTCGCTTTACCGGCCCCGACTCGCGCAAGCTGCTCGAGATCACGAGCGAGTTCATGGCCAGACTGCGCCAGGTGCCGGGCGCGGCCGATGTCGGCCTGTCGGAGCAGGACCCGCAGAACGAACTCAAGATCGAGCTCCACCGTGGGCTGGCCAATGCCCTGGGCATCTCGGCCAACGATGCGGCACAGGCGCTGCGCGTGGCCTTTGCCGGCGTCGAGGTCGGCGACTGGGTCGATCCCGCCGGCGAGACGCGCGACGTGGCGGTGCGCCTGGCGCCCGAGGACCGGGTCGACGCGAGCAACATCGAGCGCCTGCCGGTGGCCGTGGGCGGCGCCAATCAAATCGTGCCGCTGGAGCAGATCGCCACCATCACCATCGGCAAGGCGCCGAGCCAAATCCAGCACAGCGACGGCAAGCGCCAGATCACGGTCTCGGCCAACGCGCAGGGCCGTGCGTCGGGCGAGGTCACGGCCGATGCGCTCAAGATCGGCAAGGCCATGACCTACCCGCCGGGCTACGGACTCGAACTCGCCGGCGGCTCGCGTGACCAGCAGGAGGTGTTCGGCCGCATGGGCGTCGCGCTGGCGGCCGGCATCGCACTGATGTACCTGATCCTCGTCGTGCAGTTCGGCAGCTTCACCGCGCCGCTGCCGGTGATGCTGTCGCTGCCGCTGTCGCTGATCGGCGTCGTCACCGCGCTGCTGCTGACGAACAACACGCTCAACTTGATGAGCTTCATCGGCGTCATCATGCTGATGGGCCTGGTGGCGACGAACGCGATCCTGCTGCTCGACGCCGCGCGCAATGAAGAGCGCGCCGGCGTCGACCGCGAAGAAGCGCTGATGCACGCCGGCCGCAAACGTTTTCGTCCGATCCTGATGACGACCTTGGCGCTGGTGGCCGGCATGATGCCGGTGGCTGTCGGCGTCGGCGAAGGCGGCGAGTTCTACCGGCCGATGGCCGTGGCCATCATCGGCGGCACGATCACGTCGACGCTGCTTACGCTGCTCGTGATCCCGAGCTTCTACGACTCGATCGAGATCTGGCGCGAGAAGTTTGGGCGGCTGGTGGCGCGGTTGCGCGGCAGCCAGCGCCTGCGGGTGAGGTGATCAGCGCGAAGTAGCGGACGCGGACGATCTGGCAAGGCCCGACGGCGATGCGGCGCCGCCGCTCATGCTGGAGTACCAGAAATCGCGCCGTCGCCGCACCGCCCTCGGGCCAGGAGACGGTGTGCTTGTTCGTGGTGACGAAAACCCAAAAGACCGCGCCGCAACTCGCGCAGGCGTGCAGGTGCGAAGAGCAGACGCCTGCGACCGATAGTTGCTGGACAAGGCGGCGCGTTCAGACGATGCGCGTCGAGTGTCGGCACGTACCGCAGTGCGGACCGTCGATTGAGCGCGCCGAACGTTCGCGATGTGAGCAGAGGGAACGATCGAGCACGAGACCCGTGCGTCGCTGAATGTTAAGGGTTGTGGGACACCTGCCCGGCGAGCGGCACTGAGCGTCGAGCCGGCGCGACCTGAGGGCAGGTGTCCCACAAGCCTCGAGGGAGGAAACCGCGGCGAGTGGCACCGCAGTTGTTCAACGCGCTATGGTGATTT
>JANMHY010000229.1:0-10893 GCA_031375525.1 Burkholderiales bacterium | reverse complement strand
ATCGCCACGCGCGGTCAGTCCCATGCGCAGACCTTCGACGTCGAATGCGCGGTGCCCGCGCTCGGCTTGGCCGAACACGGCGAAGGCAAGTCGCGCCGCAGCGCCGAGCAGGACGCGGCTCGGCGTATGCTCATCAGCCTCAAGGCCAGCGACCAACCGGGCGGGCCATTGCGGTCCTGACCTGTCACCTACCTCCTTGGACTCTGCTGATCAACCGATAGCGCAACGTTGCGGCCTGGTCGCCATCGTCGGCCGGCCCAACGTCGGCAAGAGCACGCTGCTCAACGCCCTGGTCGGCCAGAAGATCAGCATCACGTCGAACAAGGCGCAGACGACGCGCCACCGCATCACCGGCATCCGCACCGAGGGTGCGGCGCAATGCGTTTTCGTCGATACCCCGGGCTTTCAGACACAGCACGGCAATGCCCTGAACCGCAACCTGAACCGCACCGTGCGCAGCGTGCTGTCGGACGTGGACGTGGTGCTGTTCGTCGTCGAGGCCGGCAAGTTCACGCTCGCCGACGCCAAGGTGCTGGCGCTGCTGCCCGAGGACAAACCGGTGCTGCTGGTGGCCAACAAGCTCGACGCGATGAAACGCCGCGACGACGTGCTGCCATGGCTGGCGCAGGTGCGCGAGCGCCGCGACTTCAGCGAGTTCGTGCCGCTGTCGGCGACCAAGGAGGCCGACATGCCGCGCCTGGCCGCCATCGTCGCCAAGCACCTGCCCGAGCAGGCCTGGTTCTACGGTGAGGACGAACTCACCGACCGCAGCGAGCGCTTTCTCGCCAGCGAACTCATCCGCGAAAAACTGTTCCGCCTGACCGGCGACGAGCTGCCCTACAGCTCGACGGTGGTGATCGACAAGTTCGAAGAAGACGGCGCGATGAAGCGCATCGCCGCCACCATCGTCGTCATGCGCGAAGCGCACAAGGGCATGATCATCGGCGAGGGCGGCGAGCGGCTGAAGCGCATCAGCAGTGAGGCCCGGCAGGAGCTGGAGCGCCTGCTCGGCGCCAAGGTCTTTCTCGAAGTGTGGGTCAAGGTGCGCGCCGGCTGGGCGCAGAACGAGGAGCACTTGCGCAGTTATGGCTACGAGTAGAGCGGCTGGCGCGTTCGACGCCTTCCTCGCACGCGCCTGGGCGGACCACGCCACACGCGGTGACGCCGTGGCTCGACGCTTGCGCACCCGCACCCCGCCCCCGCAGTCGCCGGCGCAATTGAGCGCGCTCTCACGATTCGTCGTGCACTTGCTGGGCGAACACCTCGGCCGCTTCGACGACGCCCGCTGGCGGCTCGCCGCGTTGCGCACGCATGCGCTGGCCGACGACAGCGTGCAATCCGATCTGCGGGTCGGTGAAGCCACCTTGAATCTGGGCCAGGGCGATGACGAAGCTGCCAAACGCTTGAACGCCGCCGAGATCGTGCGCGCCGAAAGCGGTGCGGCCACCTTGTGCCTGGGACGCGGCCAGCTCGAGCGCGCGCTGCACTTCATCGGCAGTGCCGCTGCGCGCCTTGCCGCCTTGCCCGATGCCGAGCCGCAAGACCACCGCCCCTTGGCCGTGGCCTGCAACAACATGGCGTGGGAGCTGCAGGCGCTGGGCGACAAGCGCAGCCCACCGCAGACGCAGGCCATGTTGCGCATCGCCGCCGCCAGCCGCGAGCATTGGTCGCGCGCCGGCACCTGGCTGCACATCGAGCGCGCCGAGTACTGCCTGGCGTTGACGCATCTGTCGGCTGGCTTGTTCGACGACGCCTGGCGCCACGCCGGGCAATGTCTGGCCGTGTGCCTGCACCACCGGGCGCCGCCGATGGAGCACTTCTACGCGCACGAAGCCATGGCGCAAGTGCATCACGCGCGACGCGAGGCGGCCGAGCTGGCGCATCACGCACAGGCCATGCACGACGCGTTGGGGCGCATGAGCGCCGACGACCGGGCAGCGTGCGCCGGCGCGATGGACGCCGTGCGTGCACTGACGGTGCGCGCGCTGGCTGCATGACGCGCAACGCCGCCGCTGCGCACGCGGCCTATGTGCTGCACCACTACGCCTGGAGCGAGTCGAGCCTGATCGTCGATCTGTTCACGCGCGATGCCGGCCGCGTGGCCGTGGCGGCCAAGGGTGCGAAGCGGCCGACGTCGAACCTGCGCGCGGTGCTGATGCCGTTTCAGCGCATCAACGTGTCGTTCGGCCGCAGCGCGCGCGACGAGGCCGCGAGCGACATCCACAACCTGCGCGGCGCCGAGTGGGGCGGTGGCGCGCCCCTGGCTGGCGGCGAAGCGCTGCTCGCCGGTTTCTATCTCAACGAGCTGGTGATGAAGCTGCTGGCGCGCGACGACCCGCACCCTGCGTTGTGGGATGCGTATGCGGCCACGCTGCCGCACCTCGGCGGCACGGAAGAAGCGGCGGCGCTGCGCGCCTTCGAGTTGATCCTTTTGGCCGAGACGGGCCACTTGCCGGACATCGCGCGCATCACGTCCACGCAGCAACCCGTGGACCCGGCGCGTCGATACCTGCTGCGGCCCGAGGCTGGCTTGATCGAAGCCGGTGGCGATGGCGACGCGGCGATCAGTGGCGCACACTTCGCGGCACTGCAAACGGCCGTCATGGCGCGAAACCTCGAAGACCTGCGCGCGGCCTGCCGTCCCGTCGTGCAAGCGCTGCGTCGCCAGTTGCGCCACTGGCTTGCGTACCATCTGGGCGGCGCCCCCTTGCGCACGCGCGAGGTGATGCTCGAGTTGCAACCTCTTTTGACGTCACGATGAATCCACTCGTTGCCCCGGAAGCCCATGATCGCCACGGCCGCTGCGCTTTGTCGGTCAACGTCAACAAGGTCGCGCACCTGCGCAACACGCGCCACCTCGGCATCCCGAGCGTGCTGCGCGCGGCCACGCTGTGCCTCGAAGCGGGTGCGCAAGGCATCACCGTGCACCCGCGACCGGACGAGCGCCACATCCGTGCCGCGGACGTGCGAGAACTCGCGGCGCTGATGACGCAGTGGCCGCAGGCCGAGTTCAACATCGAAGGCAATCCCTTCGACAACCTGATGGCTTTCGTGCGCGAGCACCGGCCGCAGCAGACGACCTTCGTGCCCGACGCGCCGGGCCAGTTCACGAGCGATCATGGCTTTGCGATAGACGACCTGCCGCGCGTCGCGCCGCTGGTTCAGCAAGCACGCGCGCTCGGCGTGCGCGTCAGCCTGTTCATGGACCCGGACCCCGAGGCGATGCGTCATGTTGCCGTGATCGGCGCCGACCGCGTCGAGCTCTACACCGAGCCCTACGCGGCGGCGCACGGCACCGCAGAGCAGAGCGCTCAACTCGCGCGCTACGCCGCAGCCGCCAACGCAGCGCTCGCCGCCGGCCTGGGCGTCAACGCCGGCCACGACCTGAACCGCGCCAACCTCACCGATTTCCTGCGCGCCGTGCCCGGCGTGCAGGAGGTTTCGATCGGCCACGCGCTGATCGCCGACGCGCTCGAACTCGGCTACACCGAGGCGGTACGCGACTACCAACGCTGCATCCAGAGAGCCTGCGCTTCTTGATCTTCGGCATCGGCACCGACATCTGCGACATCACACGCATCGCCAAGGCCTTGGAGCGCCACGGCGAGCGGTTCGCGCAGCGTGTGCTCGGTCCGCAAGAGATCGAAGTCTTCCGCGCTCGCCGCGCCAAGGTCGCAGCGCGCGGCGTTGCCTACCTGGCCACACGTTTCTCGGCCAAGGAAGCATTCTCCAAAGCGATCGGCCTGGGCATGCGCTCACCGATGACCTGGCAGAGCTGCGAGGTGATCAAGGCCGCGAGCGGCAAGCCTGAAATCCGCCTGCATGGCGCGCTGCAAGCTTGGTTCACGTCGCGCCGCCTGACCGCGCAGGTCAGCGTCAGCGACGAAAGCAGCTACGCTTGTGCCTTCGTCGTGGTGGAACAAGAACATGAGTGACGCCTCCCCGCTGATCATCGACATCGCCGGCACCACGCTGACCGACGCCGATCGCACGCGCCTCGCGCACCCTCTGGTCGGCGGCCTGATCTTCTTCGCCCGCAACTGGAAAGACCGTCGCCAACTGACTGCGCTGTGCGCCGACATCAAGGCCGTGCGCGAGGATCTGCTGATCTGCGTCGACCATGAAGGCGGCCGTGTGCAGCGTTTCAGGACCGACGGCTTCACGCACCTGCCGCCGATGCGCGCGCTCGGCGAGCTGTGGATGCAAGACGCGCTGGCCGCCACCGACGCCGCCACCGCCTGCGGCCAGGTGCTGGCCAGCGAGCTGCGCGCCTGCGGCGTGGACTTCTCGTTCACGCCGGTGCTCGATCTGGACCACGGCCCGTCGGGCGTGATCGGCGATCGCGCCTTCCACCGCGATGCGCGCGTGACGACGCTGCTCGCCAAGAGCGTCATGCACGGCCTGCTGCAAGCCGGCATGGCGGCGTGCGGCAAACACTTTCCGGGCCACGGTTTCGTCGCCGCCGATTCGCATGTCGATGTGCCGGTGGACAAGCGGCCGCTGAAGACCATCCTCGCCGACGATGCCGCGCCGTATGGCTGGTTGTCAACGAGCCTGCAGAGCGTGATGCCGGCGCATGTGATCTACCCCAAGGTCGATGCGCGGCCGGCGGGCTTCTCGAAGCGTTGGCTGCGAGACATCCTGCGCGCACAACTCGGCTTCACCGGCGCCATCTTCAGCGACGACCTGAGCATGGAGGGCGCGCGCCGCATCGATGGCCGTGATGTCAGCTACACCGACGCCGCGGCCGTGGCGCTCAACGCCGGCTGCGACATGGTGCTGCTGTGCAACCAGAGCGTCGATGGCGGCGCAGCGGTCGATGAACTCATCGCTGGCTTGCAGCGCGCGGTCGATGCGGGCCGCGTCGAACTCAGCGCGCAAAGCGACGGGCGCCGCCTGGCGCTCCTGCCGCGCACCCCGCCGTTGCCGTGGGACGAGCTGATGCACGATCCGGTGTACCGGCACGCGCTCGAACGCCTGCCGTGACATCACCGCCTGCGGCCAAGCCCGACAACGACGCGTCACGCCGCCGCCTGCAAATGGCCGACATCGCGCGCCTGGCCGGCGTGTCGGTGTCCACCGTCTCGCGCGCCTTGAACGGCAGCGAGCTCATCAACGCCGAAACGCGCGAGCGCATCGCCACGCTGGCGCGCGAACTCAATTACAGCATCAACCTCGGTGCCAAGAACCTTCGCCTGCAGCGCAACCACACGATCGCAGTCGTCATCCCATACGACGCGGTCTCGCGTCAGCACATCACGGATCCGTTTTTCAGCTCCATGCTCGGCGGCCTGGCCGATGCCATCACCGACCGCGGCTACGACATGCTGCTGTCGCGCGTCGATGCCGAAAGCCTCGATGCCGTGGCGCGCCTGATCGACGCCGGCGTCGCCATCGGCGTGGTGCTGATCGGCCAATGGCGGCACCACGACCAGCTCAATCGCCTGGCAGCGCGCAAGCTGCCCATCGTGGTCTGGGGCGCGCAACTGCCACAGCAGATGTATTGCACCGTCGGCGGCGACAACCTGCGCGGCGGACGCCTGGCCACCGAGCATCTGCTGCGGCAAGGACGCAAGCGCATCGTCTTTCTCGGTGACCCGCAGCTGCCGGAGGTGGCGCTGCGTCTGCAGGGCTATCACGCCGCGCTGGCCGCGGCCAAGGCAGCCCGTCGGCCAGAGTTGGAGCTGGCAGTGCCGTTCGAGGTGGGCACGGTGCGCGCGGCCGTGGCATCGTTGTTGGGTCGCAAAATTGCCTTCGACGGCCTGATTGGCTGCTCCGACCTGTTGGCCATCAGCGCGATGCAAGTTCTGCGTGAACACGGGCGCGAGGTGCCGCGCGATGTGGCGGTGGTGGGCTATGACGACATGCCGCTGGCCAGCTACTGCGATCCACCGCTGTCGTCGATTCACCAACCCGTGTCCGAGGCCGGCGTGCAGCTGGTCGACGCGCTGCTGGCGATGCTGCACGGCCAGGTGGCCGCGCCGCGCGTGTTGCCGGTCGAGCTGGTGGTGCGGCGCAGCTCCCAAGCCTGATTGCCTGCTTCGTTTCGGCTGCTTTTTGCAGTCGATTGCAACACCAGGTTGTTGCCTCTTTGCACTGGGTTGGTGTTTCCCCTGAAGTGCAATCGATTGCATTTGCTCGCAGAATCCGCCGGTCCGATGCGAGCGCCGTGCGCCGCGTCGTGCGCGCTGACCCGCTGATCGCCCGCCCGCCTGAATTCTCAAGAGGAGACATCCATGACCCGTTGCCCCGCCACCCTGAAGCCTTTGGCCATTGCCGCTTCGCTTGCGCTGTTGGCGCTGGCCAGCGCGCAGGCCCAGACCACACCTGTCGAGCCTGCTGCGACGCCCGCGCCGACACCCGCAGCCCCAACCACGTTGGCAGCGCCGGCTCCCGCAGCAGCGGCGTCGACCGACGGCCTGCAGCTCGACCGCATCGTCGTCACCGGCACCTCGCAAGCACGCTCGAAGATGCGCTCCAGCGTGTCGGTCAGCACCGTCGACGGCGACAGCATCGTCACCTCCACCGCAGCCAGCGCGACCGAAGTGCTGCGCTCGGTGCCTGGCATCCGGTCCGAGTCGAGCGGCGGCGAGAGCAACGCCAACGTCGGCGTGCGCGGCATTCCCATCTCGGCCGGCGGCGCGCGCTACATCCAGTTCCAGGAAGACGGCTTGCCGGTGCTGCAGTTCGGCGACATCGCCTTCGCCACACCCGACACCTGGATCCGCGCCGATGTGAACCTCGATCGCCTCGAGGTCGTGCGCGGCGGCTCGGCATCGACGCTGGCCACCGGTGGCCCTGGCGGCCTCATCAACTTCATCTCCAAGAACGGCCGGGAACAAGGCGGCAGCATCTCGTTGAGCCAGGGTCTGGACTACCAGCAGACGCGCGTCGATGTTGGCTATGGCGGTCGCATTGCACCGAAGACGCGCTTCTACATCGGCGGCTTCCAACGTGTCGGCGATGGTGGCCGACCCGGTGCCGACGGCACGGAGAAGGGTGGGCAGATCCGCGCCAATCTCACGCAGGAGTTCGACGGCGGTTTCGTGCGCGTGAGCTTCAAGCACCTCGACGACAACACGCCGACGTTCTTGCCGACGCCGGTGCGCTTCGTCAACGGCGAGATCAAGACCATCCCCGGCCTCGATCCGCGCCGCACTGCGTTTTACGACGTGGCCTGGCCCAAGGACAACACGCTGACCGCCAACAACGGGCGCGAGCTGTCGGACATCAGCAAAGGCCTGAAGGCCAAGAGTTCGGCGTTCGGCGTCGAGTTCGAGTTCGATGCCGGCAGTGGTATCAAGCTCGCCAACAAGTTTCGCATCGCCAAGAACAGCGGCCGCTTCATCGGCATTTTCCCCGGCGACGACGTGGCTACCGCGCCTGCGGGCACGACGGTCGCCACCGGCCCCGGGGCCGGCTCGGCCTACAGCGGCGACAAGTTCACCGCGGTGATCTTCAACACCAAGCTCGACGACCTCGGCCTCGCGGCCAATGACTTCAAGGTCTCCAAGCGCTTCGATCTCGGCGGCACCGACAACGTCACCGTCACCGGCGGCCTGTACGCGTCGTCGCAGAAGGTCAAGCTGACGTGGAACTTCAACCAGTACTCGCTGTCGGCGCAGGAAGAAGGCGCACGCGTGCTCGACGTGCCCGGCACCGTCAACGGCAGCCCGGGCTTTGGCGGCTGCTGCATGAACACGCAGGACTCGAAGTACAAGACGCTGGCACCGTACCTGATCCTGGCTTACGAGGCGGGCCCGCTGTCGGCCGACGTGAGCGTGCGCCAGGACCGCAATTCGGCGTCCGGCTTCTACCGCCAAACGTTGCCTGGCTTCGGCGGCATCACCGCCGGCGAGCAGTACGACCTGACCACGTCGCGCAAGATCGACTACGACTTCAACAAAACCTCGTTCTCGCTCGGCGGCAACTACCGCATCACCAACGACGTGGCCGTGTTCGCGCGCTACAGCGACGGTGCGGCGTACAACGCCGACCGCATCACCTTCTTCAACAACGCCGACCTCGTCAACGGCAACAGCCCGACGATCCCGCAGAACAAGGTCAAGCAGTGGGAAGGCGGCGTCAAGTGGCGCCAGGGCGGTCTGTCGGTGTTCGGCACGCTGTTCTTCGCCAAGACCGACGAGGTCAACGTCGACCTGACCAGCACGCCGATCGCGGTCAACAACAACAAGTTCAAGTCCAAGGGCCTCGAGCTCGAGGCCGCGTATCGCACGGGCAGCTTCCGTCTCAGCGGCGGCGCCACCGTCACCGATGCCGAACAGGCCGACGGTCGCACGCCCAAGCGCCAGGCCAAGCTCGTCTACCAGCTGACGCCCGAGTACAGCTTCGGCAACCTGGCGTTGGGGGCGAGCATCGTCGGCACCACGGCCTCCAAGGACGACGGCCCGGGCCCCAATGGCTCGCTGAGCATCACGCTGCCGGCCTTCGCCACCGTGAACGCGTTCGCCAGCTACCAGTTTACCGACGCGATCGCGCTGCAACTGACGGCCAACAACCTGTTCGACAAGATCGGCTACACCGAGAGCAACGACGGCCGCGGCGCCGCGCGCTCGATCAACGGCCGCACCGTCAAGGCGACGCTGAAGTACAGCTTCTGATCGCCACGGCAGACCAAGCCGAAGCGATTCGCGGCGCGGCTCACCCCGCGCCGCGTCGCTAGAAGCGCATGCAAAGTCCCATCAGCTTCATTGACAGCGCAAGCCTCGCGCCGCGAACGCCGCGGCCCGTGCTCGTCATCGGCGAGGCGCTCGTCGATCGCTTTGCCGACGGCGATGTCGTCGGCGGCGCGCCGTTCAACGTCGCGCGCTCGCTGGCTGCGTTCGGCGTGCCGACGACGTTCATCAGCCGCATCGGCGACGACGACGATGACGGCGCGCGCGTGCTCGCCAGCGCCTTGCGCTTCGGTCTGCACGACGGACCGATCCAGCGCGACCCACAGCGCGCTACCGGCGCAGCCACGGTGATCGAGCGCAACGGCGCGCACCGCTTCGAGATCCATGCCGATGCCGCCTGGGACCACCTCGATCTGAACGAAGCGCGCGCTGCGTTGCGCGCCGCCACGCCGGGCATCGTCTATTTCGGCACGCTCGCGCAGCGCAGCGAGACCTCAGCGCAAACGATCGACGCGCTGCTCGAGCGAACCGGTGCGCTGCGCTACCTCGACCTCAACCTGCGCCCCGGCCAGGACAACCGCGACGTCGCCCGCCATTCGCTCGAGCGCGCCGATTGGGTCAGCGTCAACGACGACGAACTGCGCCGCCTGCTGGTCTGGTTCCTGCCGCAGGCCGATGCTGCCGCCGACGACGACAGCGCGGCCTTGCGCGACGGCATCCGTGGCCTGATGCAACTTTTTTCGATTGCGCGCCTGATCGTCACGCGCGGCGCGCGCGGCTATGCGGCCTTCGACCTGCGCGGGCGTTGCATCGCACAAGGCGCGGCGCATGCTGTCGCGCCGTTGGTCGATACCGTCGGCGCCGGCGATGCCTTCAGCGCCGCCTTCATCGCCCTGCAGTCCGCCGGTTGCACCACGGCGGCGTCGCTCGCGGCGGCCAACCGCTACGCTGCGGCCGTTTGCGGTCAGCGCGGCGCCTTGCCTGAAGACGCAGCGTTCTTTCGCGGTTGGCGCGCGGCGCTGGGCTTGCAACCGAGCACGCTCGCGCTGGTGTAGGCCAGCCCACTGACAAGGACAACCAGAACCATGAAACCGCATCTGTCGTTCTGGCAGATCCTGAACATGAATGTCGGCTTCTTCGGCATTCAATTCAGCTTCGGCCTGCAGCAGGCCAACATGAGCCCGATTTACGCCTATCTCGGCGCGAACGAAGGCAACCTGCCGCTACTGTGGCTGGCCGGGCCAATGACGGGCCTGCTGGTGCAGCCGATCATCGGCGCGATGAGCGACCGCACGGTGTCGCGCTGGGGCCGGCGCACGCCGTACTTCCTGATCGGCGCCATCCTGTGCAGCCTCGGCCTGTTGGTGATGCCGTTCTCGCCGACGCTGTGGTTCGCCGCCGGCCTGCTGTGGATCCTCGACGCCGCCAACAACGTGACGATGGAGCCGTACCGCGCCTACGTCAGCGACCGCCTGAACCGCAATCAACATTCGCTCGGTTTCCTCTCGCAGTCCGCGTTCACCGGCCTCGCGCAAACGATGGCCTACCTCGCGCCGTCGATCCTCGTCTTCATGGGCATGAACAAGGACGCGGTCAATGCCAACAACATCCCGCACATCACTGTCGCGGCGTTCCTGATCGGTGCGCTGCTGTCGTTCACGACTGTCTATTGGTCGGTGAAGACGGTGCCCGAGTTGCCGCTGAGCGAGGAGGAAAAGAACGCATTGCGCGCCAAGCCGCATGGCGCTGCGGCCACGTTGAAAGAGATCGTCGATGCGTTCAAGGACATGCCGACGACGATGCGGCAACTCTGGTGGATGAAGCTGTTCCAGTGGTACGGCATGATGTGTTACTGGATCTACATCGTGCCGGCGTTGGCGCGCACGATGTTCAACACCAGCGATGCCGCGTCGGTGGGCTTTCGCGACGCGGGGCTGTTGAACGGCCAGATCGGCGGCTTCTACAACTTCGTCGCCTTCATCGCCGCATTTGCGATGGTGCCGTTCACGAAGAAGCTCGGCGCGAAGCCCGTGCATGCGGTCTGCCTCACGTTGGCCGGTATCGGCATGTGGGCGATTCCGTCGATCGAGTCGAAGGCGCTGCTGTTCATCCCGATGATCGGTGTCGGTCTGGCGTGGGGCTCGATCATGGGCAATCCGTACGTGTTGCTGGCCGGCAGCATCCCGCCCGAGCGCGCTGGCGTGTACATGGGCATCTTCAACATGTTCATCGTCATTCCGATGCTCATCCAGAACGT
>JANMHY010000223.1:0-1859 GCA_031375525.1 Burkholderiales bacterium | reverse complement strand
CTTCATGATCGCGCCGAGCACGACGACGACGAAGATGATCACCGCGGCGTAGAACAACACCTCCAGCGCGCCGAGCTGCTAGAGCGAGCCGAAGCCGTACTTGCTGACGGTGAAGGCAATCGCGCCGAGCACGCCCAGCGGCGCCAGCTTGATGATGATGCCCATGATCTTGAACAGCACATGGCTCAGCGTGTCGATGAAGTTCGCAACCGGCGCGCCGCGCTCGCCGAGCATCGCCAGCGCGCAGCCGAACAGCACCGCGAACAACAGCACCTGCAGCACGTCGCCGTTGGCGAAGGCAGCGACCACGGTGGTCGGGATCAGCTTCATCAGGAACTCGACCGTGCCGCCGCCGGTGAGCTTGCTGGCGTTGTCGACATAGGCGCTCATGGCCGTGGCGTCGAGCGCCTTCGGATCGACGTTCATGCCGACGCCGGGCTGGAAGATGAAGGCCAGCGCCAGGCCCAGGCCGAGCGCAACGGTGGTCACCAGCTCGAAGTAGATCAGCGCCTTGACGCCAACCCGGCCGACCCGCTTCAAGTCACCGGCGCCGGCAATGCCGTGCACGACGACGCAGAACACCAGCACCGGGATGATCATCTTGATCAGCTTGATGAAGCCGTCGCCGAGCGGCTTCAACTTGACGCCGAACTCGGGCCAGACGAAACCAATCACGACACCGAGCAGCAGGGCCAGGACGACCTGGCCGAACAGGGAACGCAGGAAACGGGGCATGGGCCACCTCCATCGGGTTGACAGGCTTATTGAACACAAGCTTGTATGCAAGCAATGTAGTCAAAAGAAAACCAACCGTGATGCGGGTTTTCCCAGGGGGATTGATGCGTTCAGGTCAAAGCTGATCCGCGGCTGTCGGCTGGAGCGTCATCGGACAGGCTCTTGATTCCGCCTCGCGGTTCGCCATCGCCTTCGTCGTCGAGCGGACGACAGCCGCGTCAGGCCTGTCGGGGCGGCGGTGGCGCCTCACTCCACAGCACGCCGCCGGTGGCCCAGTCGCTCTTCGCGATGTCGTAGAACAGGATGTCCACGCCGCCCGGGCTGCCGCCGAGCACTTTCACGCAGGCGGTGGTGATCTCGCGGGCCAGCGCGGCTTTCTGTTCGGCGCTGCGGCCTTCGAAGAGTTCGATGCGGATGGTGGGCATGTCGTGGTTCTCGGCGTGGTTAGCTGACGAGCGACAGGCCGGCGGAGTTGACGGCGCCGGCGTCGAACGTCATGGTGGTTGAGCAACGCGCGTCGCAGGCGATGCGCTCGATGAAGCGATCGGTTTCGACGTTCAGGGACCGCGGCACGTCGGCGCGAATCGTGATTTGGCCCTTACTGGTCAAAGTGGCAGTCGACACGGTGGCCTGCGGGATTCGCCGGGTCGTCCAAGCTGCGCAGCAGCGCGGGCCATTCGTCCTCGCCCTCGGGCACGGCGCCGTCGCCGATCCACTGGCGCTGCGCACGCGCGGCCACCTCTTCGCTGACGCAGGCCACGCGGCCGGCCGCCATCGCGGCGATCTGGATCCGTGCCGCGCGCTCCAGCAGGTGCATCAGAACAAATGCCTCGGCCACCGTGCGCCCCACGGTAAGCGTGCCGTGATTCTCGAGGATCAGTCCGTCGAGCTCTCCGAGCGCAGCCACCAGGCGCGCGCGCTCCGCTTCGTCGAATGCCAGACCCTCGTAGGCATGGCGGCCGAGCCGCCGCCACAGGCGCAGCGCGGGTTGCGAGCACGGCAGCAGACCTTCGGCCATCGCTGTCAGCGAAGAGGTGGCCGCGCGTGCGCAGCGCCAGTGGATCGGCGACGGCGCCGTGCCCGAGGGCGAGGACGAATGGCCCGCGCTGCTGCGCAGCTTGGAC
>JANMHY010000106.1:0-1782 GCA_031375525.1 Burkholderiales bacterium | reverse complement strand
CATGCCCTTCATGCCGCCGAGGGATGCGCCTGCCATCGTCGAGCCGTGGTAGCCGTTCCAGCGGCTGATGATGACGCTGCGCTGCGGCTGGCCGAGCAAGTCCCAGTAGCGGCGCACCATGCGCACGACGGTGTCGTTGCCTTCCGAGCCCGAGCCGGCGAAGAAGACGTGCTGGAACTGCGGCGGTGACACCTCGGCCAGCAGTTCGGCCAACTCGATCGCCGGCGGCGTGGCGGTCTGGAAGAAGGCGTTGTAGAAGGGCAGGGTTTCGAGCTGCTTCGTGGCGGCATCGATCAACGCGCGTTGGCCGTAGCCGACGTTGACGCACCACAGCCCGCTCATGGCATCGAGGATCTTGTTGCCGTCGCTGTCCCAGAGGTAGATGTTGTCGGCGCGCGTGATGACGCGCGAGCCCTTCTTTGCCAACGCCGCGAAGTCGGTGAACGGGTGCAGGAAATGTTTGGCGTCGGCGGCCTGCCACTCTTGCGTGCTGCGGCCGCTGGCTTTTGGTGCGAGAACTGCGCTCATGGTGCTTTCCTTCAAACGTGCAGCAACAAGTGTTCCCGCTCCCAGGGCGAGATCACTTTCATGAACTCGGCGTACTCGATTTCCTTGACCTCGGTATAGACGGTGACGAAGGAGGTGCCGAGCACTTCGGCCAGCTCTTTTTCATTGCGCAGCAGCTCGAGCGCTTCGCCGAGGCTGCGCGGCAGCTGAAAGTCACCGAGGTAGGCGTCGCCCTTGCACTCCGGCGAAGGCTCGATGCGGTTCTTGATGCCGAGGTAGCCGCAGGCCAGCGTGGCGGCCAGCGCCGCGTAGGGGTTGGCATCGGCGCCGATGACGCGGTTTTCGATGCGCCGCGCGGCGGCGGTGGCCACCGGCGAGCGGATGCCGACTGTACGGTTGTCGGTGCCCCACTGGATGTTGATCGGCGCGGCGTTGCTGCGCACCAGCCGGCGGTAGCTGTTGACGTAGGGCGCGAACAGCGCCATGGCGGCAGGCACGTATTTCTGCAGGCCGCCGATGTACCAGAAGAACTCTTTCGAGGGTGAGCCGTCTTCGTTGCTGAAGATGTTCTTGCCGGTCTCCTTGCTGACCACGCTCTGGTGGATGTGCATGGCGCTGCCGGGCTCGCCGGCGATCGGCTTGGCCATGAAGGTGGCGAACATGTCGTGGCGCATCGCCGCCTCACGTACCGTGCGCTTGAAGAAGAACACTTCGTCGGCCAGGCCCAGCGGATGGGCGTGGAAGAAGTTGATCTCCATCTGACCGGCGCCGACCTCGTGGATCAGCGTATCGACGTTCAACTCCATCTTTTCGCAGTAGTCGTAAACGTCTTCGAACAGCGGGTCGAACTCGTTGACCGCGTCGATGGAGTAGGCCTGGCGCGACGTTTCGGCACGGCCGCTGCGCCCGATGGGGGGCTTCAGGGGGATGTCGGGGTCGGTGTTGCGCGCGACGAGATAGAACTCCAGCTCGGGTGCGACCACCGGATCCCAGCCCTCGGCGTCGTACAAGTCGCAGACATGGCGCAGCACCGAGCGCGGCGCAAAGGGCACCAGCTTGCCGTGCTGGTCGAAGCAGTCGTGGATCACCTGCGCCGTCGGGTCCGTGGCCCAGGGCACGATGCGCACGGTGCGCGGGTCGGGCACCAGGTGCATGTCGCGATCGTTGGGGCTGATGACGTCGTAGTACGGTCCTTCTTCGGGGAACTCGCCCGTCACGCCCATGGCCACCACGGCTTCGGGCAAGCGCATGCCGCGGTCTTCGGTGAACTTTTCG
>JANMHY010001023.1:0-2112 GCA_031375525.1 Burkholderiales bacterium | reverse complement strand
TGGTGCTGTCAGCCAGTCTGCGCGGGAGCGCAAGGGTACAACGGCCGCGGCGGGCCTCCATGCGACGACGGCTCCCGTAGCATCGCGGCATGGCTGACTATCTCGACACCACCCTCTGGGCGCGACGCGACGCGTTCGAATTCTTTCGGCATTTCGACAAGCCGTACTTCAACGTCTGCGTGCGCCTGGACGTGGCGCGGCTGAAGGCGGCGCTGGCGGCGCGCGACGGCGGCGGCTTGTCGCTGGCCTGCTACTTCATTGCGCTGCGGTTGGCAAACGTGCACGAGGCGTTTCGATTGCGCCTCGAAGGCGGCCGCGTGCGCGTGCATGACGAAGTGCACGGCAGCACGACGGTGCTGCGCGACGATGGCGAGAGTTTCTTCTTCGCCGAGTTCGATCACAGCGCAGACTTCGACGCCTTCGCGGCGCAGGCGGGTGCGGCGATCGACGCCGCGCGCACGGTGCGCGCCGCCTTTGAGCCCAAGCCGGACGACGCGGCGCGCGTGTACTTCACGTCGCTGCCATGGCTGCATTTCACGAGCTTCAGCCATGCCAGGAATTGGAAGACAGAGGACTCGATCCCGCGCTTCGCCTTCGGCCGTGCGCAGGCGGAGGGCAGCGCCTTGTGGCTGCCGATGTCGGTAGAGGTGCATCACGCGTTGATGGACGGCGTGCACGTGGGGCGCTACGTGCAGGATTTCGAGGCGGCGCTATGCGAGCCCGAGCGCTGGCTGGGGCAACGCGCTTAGTCGCTCTGCAACGGCTGGCCGCGGCAGGCCCACCACAGCGTCAGGTCGTAGCCGATTTTCAGCAGTCCGCAGAGCACCATCGGCGCGGCCAGCCAGCCGGCGGTGAAGAGCAAACCGGCCAGCGCCGGGCTGGCTGCGGCAGCCAGGCTGCGCGGCACCGCGGTGAAGCTGGCGGCGGCCGCGCGCTCGGCCGGTGTGACGACGCTCATCACGTACGCGGTGCGCGTGGGCACGTCCATCTGTGACAGCAGTGCGCGCACGGCGAGCAGCGCGAGTGCGGCGGGCAGCGTCGGCGCGAGCGCGGCGAGCACGAGGCAGATGTTGGCCGGCAGGTGCGTGAAGACCATCGTGTTGACGAGACCGATACGGCGCGCGATCAACGGTGCGGCGAGTTGCGATGCGGCGCCGAGCAGGCCCATGACGAAGAAGAACAGACCCGCGTCGGCGAGCGACAGGCCGAAGCGCTCCATCAGCCACAGCGACATCAGGCTGGACAGCACGAGTCCGCCGGCGAAGGCATCGACGGCGAACAGCGCCGTCAGCTTGACGACGACGGCGCGCGACGGGCCGAGCGGCGCGGGTTTGGTTTGTGCTGACGTTGCCGACGGCATCGGCAGCCGGCGGTAGAGCATCCAGAGGGCCAGACCGATCGCGGCGTAGAAGACGAACATCGCGCGCAGGGCGTCGAGGCGTGTGGCGCCAGCCTGTGCTGCCACCCAATCCGGCACGCCCGCGGCGAGTGCGCCGACGGCCGCGGCCAGCACGCCGGCCAGGCTGTAGCGCGCGAACAGCGTGGTGCGTTCGTGGCTGTTGTTGCCGCTGCCGGCCAGCCGCGCCTGTTCGATCGGCAGGAACACGCTGACATCGCCCGAGCCCGGGTTCAAGGTGCCGATGAAGGCGATGGCGAGCAATGGCAGGAAAGCGGAGACGCTGGCGAAGGCCAGGCCGGTGGCGGCCATCAATAATGCGGCGCCGAGCAGCAGCGTGCGCGGTGCGGCGCGGTGGCCCCAGGCGCCGACGGCCATGGTGGCCAGCGCTGAACCGGCGAGCGTGGCAGTGCCAAGCACGCCGACTTCGAACGGCGTGTGACCGAGTGCGAGCAGGTAGGCCGGCAGCAGCACGGCGACGGAGCCATCGACGAAGCCACGCAGCGCGCGGCCGGTGATCAGGGTGCGGGCGGTCGCGTCCGTGCTCAGCTCAGCACACGGGTCAGGAAGCGCTGCAGGTCCGCCACCTCTCCGGCGCTGACCGAATGCTCCATCGGGTACTCGTGCCACTCGACGCCGTAGCCGAGCTGCTTGAGCGCCTCGCGCGATGAAGTGGCGCGTGCGATGTCGATCACCGGGTCGCGTTTGCCGTGGGC
>JANMHY010001017.1:0-2387 GCA_031375525.1 Burkholderiales bacterium | reverse complement strand
CGCGGCCCTGGCCTGGTTGGCGTGTTTGGTCTTTCCCTGCGCCGCGGGGTCGGCGCGTTCGGGCGCCTGGCCGGCCATCTGGTGTATGCGGGGGAAATCGTGCGGGGGGGCGTTCCCGATCGCGCGCAGGACGCCGGCGCGGAACTCGGCCTCGCGCCCGGGCAGGCAGGCGGTGCCGCGTTCGCCCGCGGCCCAGTCGCCGGGCGGCGCGTTGAACAGCACCTGCTGCAGGCCATGCGCTTGCAAAAGCGCGGCGAGCTCGGCGGCCGGGTGCTCGTAGGGGAACAGGTACTCGACCGCCTTGAAGCCGTCGCGCGCTGCGGCGGCAAAGCGGTCGAGAAACGGATGCTCGGTGTAGAGCATCGACAGGTTGGCGGCGAATTTGGGCATGGTCGGCTCAACGTTTGGTCTTCACACGCGAATTCTGAATCACGCGTGAAATGCGTGAACCTTGAATCACGCGCTTGACGCGTGAGGGCTTGATGACGCCGCTGACGATCAGCCGCCGCTCGCCGTTCAAGTGATGCTCGATCGCCGCCGCGCGCGCCGCTTTCGGATTGCCGGCAACCACGGCGTCAACGATCGCGCGGTGCTCGCGCCGCACCTGCGCCATGAAGTCGGCGCGCTTCGATTCATAGCCTTTGGTCACCGTCATCGCGTCGCGCAAATAGGCTTCGAGGATGGCGAGCAGGCGCACGAACTGCGGGTTGCCGGTGGCCTCGCCGATGCGGCGGTGAAACGCCAGGTCTTCTTCGACGCCGAGTTCGCCGCGCTCGGTGGCCGCATCGATGGCCAGCAGCGCGCGTTTCAACGCCGCCTGCTGCATGCGCGTCGCACGCTGTGCGGCCAGCGCCGTCATCTCGCCCTCGATGACGCGCCGCAGCTCGACCATCTGCACCACCGCGTCCATGGATTCCAGCAGCATCGGATCGAAGGCCAGCGCGCGGTGCGCCGGTGGGTCGGTGACGTACACGCCTGAGCCCTGGCGCGAGCGCACCAGGCCTTGCGACTTCAGCTGGTGCACCGCCTCGCGGACGACGGTGCGCGAGACGCCGTGCGCGACGGCGAGCTGCTGCTCGGTGGGCAGGCGGGCGCCGGTGATGAGCGCGCCGCCGTCGATCTGGGCCTCGATCAGCGCCGCCAGCCGGTCCGACAGGCGCGCGGTCTGCAACTTCTCGGGACCGATCTTTTGAGAGGGTGGGGTAAATACCGCAATTGACATGGTGATCGGGTCATCATACAACTTGCATCCGCGAAACGGCAACGGGAAAGAAACCCTGCGATGTCCAGTGTCAGCATCCGCAACGTACAAAAGCGCTTCGGCGAAACGGCCGTGCTGCACGGCGTGTCGATCGAGATCCCCGACGGCTCGTTCACCGTGCTCGTCGGCCCCTCGGGCTGCGGCAAGAGCACGCTGCTGCGCATGGTGGCCGGGCTCGAAAACATCAGCGGCGGCGAGATCGCGATTGCCGACAAGGTCGTCAACCAGGTGCCGCCCAAAGAGCGCGACATCGCCATGGTGTTCCAGAACTACGCGCTGTACCCGCACATGACGGTGCGCGACAACATGGCGTTTTCGCTGACGCTGGCGAAGAAGGACAAGGCCTTCATCGACGAGCGCGTCGGCAAGGCCGCGGGCATCCTGGGTCTCGCCCCCCTGCTCGACCGCTTTCCGCGCCAGCTCTCCGGCGGCCAGCGCCAGCGCGTGGCCATGGGGCGCTGCATCGTCCGCGATCCGCAGGTCTTCCTGTTCGACGAGCCTTTGAGCAATCTCGATGCCAAGCTGCGCGTGGCCATGCGCACCGAAATCAAGGAGCTGCATCAGCGGCTGAAGACGACGTCGGTCTATGTCACGCACGACCAGATCGAAGCGATGACGATGGCCGACCAGATCGTCGTCATGCATGACGGCCGCATCGAACAAACCGGCTCGCCGCTCGATCTCTACGACCGGCCCGCGAACCGCTTCGTCGCCGGCTTCATCGGCTCGCCGTCGATGAACTTCATCGACGGCAAGCAGAAGGATGGCGCGCTCGTCGCCGCCAACGGCGCGCGCCTGCCGGTGGCCACTGCCCAGGCCGCCAACGACGGCCGCGCGATGGTTTACGGCATCCGTCCCGAGCACCTCGACCTCGTCGAAGGCGGCAGCGAAGGCTTCGAGGCCGAGGTCGTCGTCATCGAGCCCACCGGCAGCGAAACGCAGCTCTTCGCGCGCTTGGGCGAGCAGGAGATCGTGGCCATCTTCCGCGAGCGCCACGACTTCGCGCCGGGGCAAAAGATCCGATTGAAACCGCGTGCGCCGGTCGCGCATCTGTTCGTCGCCAGCAGCGGCCAGCGCATCTAGCCGTCGTTCGAATCAAGACGACAACAGGAGACCCGTGGTCATG
>JANMHY010000966.1:0-5782 GCA_031375525.1 Burkholderiales bacterium | reverse complement strand
GGCCCGCGCCCGCCCGCTGCGCGCCGGCGAAGAGGTCACCGTCTTGCCGACGCTCGTGCACCGGGCGCCTGACGGCACGCTGCAAGCGCGCATCGAGGCCTGGGTCTTCGAGCGCGAGCGCAACACGACGCGCACGCGCTTGTTGGCGCGCGCGCTCGGGCTGGACTTGGACGAGATTGGCGCCGCCGACCAGCAGCGCTTCAAGCAGCGCGCGGCGCTGTTCGGCGCCGACGCGAAGGACGGCCGCGAGCTCGCCGTGCACCTGGCGGGCCGCGATGCGGTGGCGCTGCCGGCCAGCGACGAGCTTGGTCGCGTGCGTGCCGTCGTGCCGCTGGCCGACGCGCCCGTCACCGGCCAGTGGATTCCCTGGACCCTGGTCTCCGGCGCGCGCCGCTTTGCCGGCCGCTCGCAGTGGATCGGCGACGAAGGCCTTTCCGTCGTCTGCGACATCGACGACACGATCAAGCACACGCAGGTGCGGCAGCGGCGCCAGATGCTGCTCAACACCTTCGCCCGCGAGTTCATCGCCGTGCCCGGCATGGCCGCATGGACGCAGAGCGTGGCGCGCAGCGACCCCCACACCGCCTTTCACTATGTCTCCGGTGCGCCGCTGCAGTTGATGCCGCCGCTGCTGGCGTTTCTGCACGGCAACGCGTTTGCCGAAGGCAGCATGCACTTGCGCAGCTTCTCGCTGCGTCCGTCGGCGCTGCTCGACGATGAGGCCACCTCGCGCCACAAGCACGCCGAGATCACGCAGTTGCTGGCCGACCACCCGCGGCGGCGCTTCGTGCTCGTCGGCGATTCGGGCGAGCGCGATCCGGAGGTCTATGGCCAGGTCGCGCGTGAACAGCCGTCGCGCATCGCTGCCGTGCTGATCCGCGATGTCACCGGCGAGAGCGCCGATGCCGAGCGCTACCAGCTAGCGTTCAGCGGCGTGGCGGCCGAGCGCTGGCGCTTGTTTACCGACGCGGCGGCCCTGCCTTTGCGCTGGCGCTGAAGCGCCGGCCGCCGCTTCGCGCAGCAGCACCAACAGGCGCTCGGCCGCCGCACTCTGCGGCCGGTCGCGGCGCACGATGCTGCCGTAGGGCTCCATCTGCTGCGCGAGGCGCAGCGGCAGAACGGTCAGCAGGCCGTGCCGGCCATGGCGCGCGGCCACCGAGGCCGGGATCACGGCGACCATGTCGGTCTCGGCGATCAGGTCGAGCGTGGTCAGGATCGAGCCCGTCTCCACCGGCTGCGGCGGGCTGTCGAGGCGCTGGTGGCGGAACTCCTGTTCGAGCAGTTCGCGCATCGGGCTGCCGCGCGGCTGCAGGATCCACGGCTCGCCGGCCAGGTCGGCCAGCGTCAGGCGGCGCGCCTTCGCGCGCGGATGCAGCGGGCGCACCACCACCGCCAGCGCTTCGGCGTCGAGGTCTTCGCACTGGTAGTCGTGGTGCGCGCAGCCTTCGACCAGGCGGCCGATGACGATGTCGAGCTCACCGCGGTCCAGGCGCTCGAGCAGGCGGTCGCTGGTGTCGTTGACGATCGCCAGCGCGAGTCGCGGCTGCTCGCCTTTCAGTCGCGCCACCGCGCGCGTCAGCAGCACCGGCGACGAGGCCATGATGTGACCGACCGCAAGCCGCCCGCCGCCGCCTTGGGGCATCGACAAGAGCTTTCCAGCGTCGTTTCAACGAGTCGGAGTCCGGCGCGATGACCCACACACGCTTTGGTTGAACGCCGCCGCCGTTGTAGTGGAAGCAGTCCTCCAGCGAAAGAAAGCTCGCCCACGCGCCGCTCGACGCAGGCAGGAACGGCGCGCGCCCTTGGTCCGGACAATCGACCCAGCCATCGCCACCCAGCGACAGCGCCGCCAGCGCCTCGAACTTGCTCGTCCGGTGACCTTCGGGCAACGCACGCCAACGCACCTTGGCCAGCGTGTCCTTGTCGCCCACGCTCCAGCGCGACGCGATCACGATGCACACCGGCTGCTGCACGCCCTGGAAGATGCGCGTCGCGACCTCGGGCTGGTGGCCCTCGGGCGAGCAGTCGATGACCCAGACCTCGTCGCAACGCTTGCGCAGGTACTCGCGCATGCGCTCGAACCCCGGGCCGCTGAGAAAGCCCGCCACCGTGATGTACGCGACGATGCCGCTGTGGCCGCTGCCCGTCTTCGGCGCGTGGTCGAACACCTTCCACGTTGCCCAGCGCCAGAATAGACATACAGGTTGCGCAGGTGTTTGGCATGCGCGCCCAGGCCCCACTCGGGCGGCGGCATCCAGTCCTGTAGCGGCGCGTAGGCGTCCTTGGCGCGGCCCTCGCCCTCGACCCAGCCGCCGCGGCCCTTGGCCTTTTCCTTGTAAGGCGGGTTGCCGATCACGACCGTGATCGGCTCCTCGCGCTTGATGCGGTTGGCGTCCTTGCGCTGTTTGCCGATCGGCGCAAGGAAGCCGGGGAAGTGGCCGCCGTCGTTGTCGGGATTGCCGAGCGTGTCGGTGACGAACATGCGCGGCGCGCTTTTCGGCACGGCGCCGGCCAGCGCCACGGCCTCGGCCAGCACGCGCAGTTGCGCCACCGCGAACGGGCCGAGCTGCAACTCGAAGGCGACGATGCGCTGCAGCGCGGCCTCGATTGCGGCCGGCACGGCGCCCGCGCCCTGGTCTTCGGCCACCGCGGCGGCGATGTGGCGCAGCACGCCGAGCACGAAGGTGCCGGTGCCGGTGGCCGGGTCGGCCACCGTGACGCTCGGCGCCGCGAGGCCGCGCGCCAGGCCGAAGCCCGGGCGGCGCAGCGCCTCGTCGGTGAGGCGCACCATCGCGCCGACGACCTCGGGCGGGGTGTAGTACGAGCCGGTCTGCTTGCGAAGATCGTTGTCGTAGAGGGCGAGGAAGTCCTCGTAGAAGTACAGCCAGGCATCGTCGCGGCCCTTGCTGATCTTGGGCCAGTCCACGACCTCGAGCACGCGCTGAAGCGTTGGCAACGAGGTCACGAGATCACGCTTGGTGACCCCATCGTCGGTGAGCAACTGCAGCGCGGTGCCGATCAGCGAGGAGGTCTTCTTCAGTTCGACCGCCACCGTGTGCAGGTCGCCAACGGCAATGCCGCGCGCACGCGCCATCAGCAGGCCGAAGGTCACGGCCTGCGCGTAGCCGTCGGCGAACTGCTCGTCGCTCGCGGTGGGAAACAGCAGCTCGCGCCAGTCGGTCGCCAGCGTTGTGAGCGCTTCGCTCTTGCGGGCCAGTGCATCGGCGACTTCCTGGCGCAGCAGGCGGCACAGCCGCGCGCTGACCTCGGCCAGCTCCTTCGCCGTGGTCGGCGCCTGCGGCTGCCATTGCAGGAAAGCCTCGAACAGCGATTCGAGTCCGGGCCCGGGCGCCAGCTCGTGGCCCGACGTTTCAATGTCGCCTTGAAGGCGCACCGGCGGCGCCGCCTGCTCGCCGTGGCGCCACAAGGTGAACTCGTTGCCGTCGGTGTAGAGCAGGTTGGGCAGCGATTGCAGCCGCGCCCACTGCGCCTTGTCGTGTGCGCTCTTGAGGCGGCGCGGATCGCCGCCCTTGCCCGGGGCCTTGATCTCGACGAAACCGACCAAGGCGCCATGAGTCGTGACGGCGTAGTCGGGCCGCGTTCGCAGCTCGGCCAACGAGGATTCGCCGACCGGCACCACGGCTTCCGGCGCGTAGCCCATGAACGCCGCGAGGTCCGCGAGCAATTGCTCGAAGGGCGCGCGCAGCTGATCTTCCGGCTCGCCGACCGCGGACGGGTTGGACAGCTTGGACTTGGCGGATTTGCCAAAGCGCGCAACGGCTTCCGGCAGCGTCGGCTTGTTCGATCTCTTGCCCGACGGGGATTGAGGGCCACTCAAGGCGCGAACATCGCTTGCAGCGCGCCGAGTACGGCGGCGAGCGTCTCCGGTTTGACGACGCCCAGTCGCTTCACCAGGCGCTGCCGGTCGAGCGTGCGCACCTGATCGAGCAGGATCAAACCGCTCTTGCGCTGGAAGACGACCGAGATGCGAAAGGGCGCCGGGCGGCTGCCGGTCGTCATCGGCGCGACGACGAGGGTGCGCAGGTGGTCGTTCATCTCGGGCGGCGAGACGACGACGCAGGGCCGCGTCTTCTGGATCTCGCTGCCGAGCGTCGGGTCGAGCGCGGCGAGCCAGATCTCGCCGCGCTCGGGCAGGCGGGTGGGCCTGCTCGTCACCAACGCAGCGCCTTGTCGCCTTCGTTGGCGAACTCGGGCCAGACCAGACCTTCGTCCGCATCGGCGGCGATCGCACGGCTGGCGTCGGCCCAACCTTCGCGCGCCGCACGCCTGGCGGGGCGCAGCACGATCGCGCCGTTCTCGACTCTCATCTCGGCTTCGTCGGTCAATCCAACCTGCGCAAGCAGCGGCTTTGGAATGATGACGCCCTGCGAATTGCCGAGCTTGCGAAGGTTGGTCATGATCATCGCGGGGGGTTTCCTATAGCGAACTCACATTGTTATAACACGCCGCTAACTCGCACGATCTGTCCATTCACGAGGGCTCCCACCATCTTTTAGGCACTCAACGCGAAGCTGCAGCGTGACGAGCGCATCGACCGCGTGCTGCTGATGGTGGGCGACGGCTTGGCGTTGGGACGCAAGCGCTGACTCGCGCCTCGCCGACCGCGCACCATCATCCCGCGGCACCGCTCCTGGCCCGCGCCCATCCCGCCACCGTATCGAGCATCGCCTCCAGCGTCTGGCCATCGGTGCGGCAACTGCGCGCTCTGACGTGGAACGAATGGTCGGCGTCTTCGAGCAGCGCCAGCGTCGCTCGTTCGCCGAGGCGCGCCAGTAGCGGTTGCAGCAGTTCCAGCGCCGCCAGTTCGTCGCGCGTGCCCTGCAGGAACAGCATCGGACGATCGATCTCGAACAGGTGCGTCGCGCGCTCGTCGGCAGGCTTGCCGGCCGGGTGCAGTGGGAAGCCGACGAACACCAGGCCGCGCACGCCCGGCAGCGGCGACAACGCCTGGGCCTGCGACGTCATGCGGCCACCGAACGACTTGCCGCCGGCGAACAGCGGCAGCCCGGGTAGCAGCTGCGCGGCCTGCGCGAACGCGGCGCGCACGGCCGCGTGCGCCACCTTCGGCGCATCAGGCCGCTTCGAGCCCTGCTCCATGAACGGGAACTGGTAGCGCAGCGTTGCGATGCCGCGCGCGGCCAGGCCGTTGGCGAAGCTCGTCATGAAACCGTGCTCCATGCCGGCCCCGGCGCCGTGCCCGAAGACGTAGCCCGCCCAGGCTTTGTCGGGCACGCGCAGCAGGGCCGAGACCGATGACGCGCCGTCGATGACCAGACGCAGGCGTTGCAGCGACGCGTCTTCGTTGGTTGGCACATGCGGGCCCATCGGGCTAGTATGTCCTCCCGCTCGCACAGTGAGGTTGGTGATGGCAGCAGCCCGTTCGATCGCTTCCCTGACCCTGAGTTTCGGCCTGGTGTCGATTCCGGTGAAGCTCTACTCCGCGACCGAGACGTCGAGCGCGGTCAAGTTCAACTTGCTGGCCAAGGACGGTTCGCGGCTGAAGCAGCAATACGTGTCGGAGAAGGACCAGGCCGTGGTGGCGCGCGCCGACATGGTCAAGGGCTACGAGTTCGAGAAAGACCGCTTCGTCCTGTTCTCACCCGAGGAGCTGAAGGCGCTCGAAGAAGCCAGCAGCCCGGCCATCGAGATCATGGCCTTCATCCCCGAGAAGTCGGTCGATCCGCTGTTCTACGACAAGGCCTACCTGATCGCCCCCGACAAGCGCGGCGGCAAGCCCTACGCGCTGCTCGCCGAGGCGATG
>JANMHY010000938.1:0-6749 GCA_031375525.1 Burkholderiales bacterium | reverse complement strand
GTGCGAAGCAGCGCTGTTGCGTTGCGAGGGTGAAGGCGCGCAGGTCGAAGCGCTGATGAAACCGGGCTTCGATGCGAATGCAGTTTGGCAGGCCTGGCTGGTCTGGCGCCGCGCGCTGGTGGCGCCGCGCATCGCGCCGCTGCTGCTACGCGATGCGGCGGCGCGCGAACACATCAAGCCCGAGGCGCTGTGGGAGCACGACCAGGCGCAAGGCACGACCGTGATGGACCTGATGCGCGCCAGCGAAGCTCGCAGCACCTTCCTGCAGCAACTGCTGGCGCTGTTCGAACGCTTCGATGTGCTCGCGCTGCCGGCGGCGCAGGTCTGGCCGTTCGCGATCGGCGAGCGCTGGCCGAAGCAGATCGCGGGCCGGACGATGGACACCTACCACCGCTGGATGGAAGTCACGCTGTACGCCACCTTCGCCGGCCTGCCGGCGATCAGCGTGCCGGCGGGGTTTCATGGGAACGGGCGATGGCCAGGTGGGTTGCAGTTGATCGGTCGGCCGCGTGGCGATGCAGAGTTGTTGCGCATCGCCGCGGCGTATGAATGCACGATCGGCGAGTTGATGGCGCGAAGGCCGGAGGAGCCGGCGTGAAGCGCGATTCAGCGCGTGCCGGAGCGCGCCAGAACGTAGTCAACGAACGCCTTCAGCTTGGAAGCCTGCTGCCGCCGACTGGGGTAGTACAGGTAGAAGCCTGGAAACGTCGGTGAGAAGCGGCTCAACACCCGCTTCAATCGCTTTGCCCGGATGTGGGGCAGCGAAAGCTGCTCGAAGGTGTAGCCCAGTCCGACGCCTTCCAGCGCCGCCTCCACGGAGAACAGGGAGTCGCTGATCGTGAGGCTGCCGCCGATCTCGTACTCGACGATGCGGTCGTCAACCGTGAACTCCCACTTGTGGATGGCCCCACTGCCAGAAAACCGAAAGCGCACACAGTTGTGGTGAACCAGGTCGCTGGGGTGCCGTGGAACTGCGTGACGTTTGAAGTAGTCAGGTGAGCCCACGATGGCCACTGCCACCGGGCCGCCCAACGGCACGGCGATCATGTCCTTCTGCACGCTTTCTCCCAGCCGAATGCCGGCGTCGAAGCCCTTTTCGACGATGTCGACATAGCCCTCGTCGTTGCTGATCTCGATCCGGACTTCCGGGTGATCTTTCAAAAAACCCGCCAACAGCGGTTGCAGGCACATAGCCACCGAGATGCGCGCCGCGTTGATGCGCAACACACCCGAGGGCCGGCCCTGCAGCGCATGAAGATGTTCCCCGGCCTCCAGCACCTCGCCCAGCGCCGGACCAATCCGTGAAAGGTAGGCCTCCCCTGCCTCGGTGAGGCTGACGCTGCGTGTGGTCCGGTTCAGCAGCCGGGCGCCGAGGCGCGCCTCCAGTTGACGGATCGCCTGGCTGAGCGCCGAGGGCGACACCTCGAGCGCTGCCGCCGCGGCCGAGAAGCCGCGGTGCTGCGCGACCTTCCAGAAGGCCAGCAGGCCATCGAGCTGATTCAATCTCATACCTTGAAGATTATCTTCACAGGGTGTTCAGTTTTCAGGCCTTTTTCTTCTGAGTGAGCCTGCCTACAGTCAAGGCCATCGACAAGGAAACGAGGCTCAAGGCCATGACGGACAAGAAGGTTTGGCTCATCACCGGCGCAGGCCGCGGACTCGGCGTCGACATCGCCAAGGCGGCGCTCGCTGCCGGCCACGCGGTCGTCGCGACCGGCCGCGACCCGAAAAAGGTGGCAGCGGCGATCGGCAACCACGGCGACCTGCTCGCCGTGAAGCTCGACGTCACCCGACCCGAAGACGCCCAGGCGGCGATCGAGACCGCCATCGACAAGTTCGGCCGGATCGACGTTCTGGTCAACAACGCGGGCAACTTCTACGCCGGCTTCTTCGAGGAGCTGAAGCCCGAACAGGTCCGCCACCAGATAGAAACGCTGCTGTTCGGCCCGATGAACGTCACCCGCGCCGTGTTGCCGGTGATGCGCAAACAACGCGCCGGACTGGTGCTCACGATCTCCTCAACCGCCGGCATCGCGGGCGGCGTGTTCTGCACCGCGTATGCCGCGGCGAAGTTCGGCGTCGAAGGGTGGATGGAGTCGCTGGCCCCTGAGATTGCCGCCTTCGGCATCAAGACGATGCTGGTCGAGCCCGGCTTCTTCCGCACCGAACTGCTGACCCGTGACTCGACGACCTACGCCGAACCCGCCATCGACGACTACGCCGAGCGCACGCGGGCCACCGTGGCGGCCTGGAGCAGCATGGATGGCAAGCAGGGCGGCGATCCGAAGAAGCTCGCCGCAGTCATCGTGCAACTCGCGGCGCTCGAGCATGCTCCTGTTCGTTTCGCCGCCGGCGCCGATGCGGTGCAGACCTTCGAGACCAAGGCCAAGACCTTGATCGATCAGGCCGGCGCGCACCGCGCCCTGTCCACGTCGCTCAATGTTCAGTGCACTTGAAGCTGGAGGCATCGTTCGGGTCGCCCTTGCCCTTGTAGCGCGGGTACGCCGGATAGACGCACAGCGGGCGCGACACGAGCGTGGCGCCGGTGGCCGGGTCCACTTTGCTTGCCGTGAGCGTTTCCGGCTCGCGGTGGCGGGAGACCCAGCGGTCGAGTGCGGTCAGCAAGTCGGCCGTGTCGGCGCCCGGGCCGCCACCGCAATGGTTGACGCCGGGCGCGGTGTAGAAGCGCACGAACTGGTCGGTATTCGACTGCCCGCCCATCGCTGCGACCACGCGCTGGTAGTACGCCGTGGTGGACTTGACCGAAAGCGCCGAGTCATTGCCGCCATGCCAGAGGATCAGCTTGCCGCCGGCCGCGAGGAACGGATGCAGGTTCGGGTTCGTCGCATCGTTGAGCGCCGACATCGCGAGCAGTGCGCCGGTGTTGCTGTCGAAGTCATAGGTCAGCGAGTTGGCCGCCGGGTTGCGCGCCAGGTAGTTCTTCACCGTCGTATCCTGGAACAGGAACTGCAGCGACAGCCCGCCCAAGGCCGGCGTGCCTGTGGTCCAAAAGTCCCAGGCGCCCGGCGCGTCCTCGTTGCCTGTCAGCGGCCATCCGGTGTTGGCGTACTTGCCGCCGTCAAACGACACCGGCGAAGTCCACGACGCCACCGCGCTCAGTTGCGCATCGGACAGGCAAGTGTCGCCAGTGTCGGCGCCGGCCGGGCAGCGCAGCGCCTTCGGATCGAAGTGGCAGGCCGCGGGGTTGGACACCACGCCGTCGACCACCCCGTCCAGGCCGTCGCAGGCGGCGCGCACGGCGCTCGCCAGCGTGGCGATCTTGGCCGTGCTGATGGCGCCACCCGGAGCGGCCAGAGCCTTCGCGGTGCGGTTGAACGCGCCCATCAGGCCGATCCAGTTGTAGGCCGGTGCGCGGGAGATCACGCCGTCGAACAGAGCGGGATGGCGCTGCACATTGATCAGCGCTTCGCGGCCGCCGTTGGAGCAGCCTTCGAAGTAGGCACGACGCGCCCGGTGGCCGTAGTGCACGCGCACGATTTCGGTGGCAGCGCCCATCACCGTCGGCACGGAGAGCGAGCCGAACAACTGTGCGGCCTGCGGGTCATTCAGTGCGAAGGACGCGTCGAGCCCGCTGGCCTGGTGGCCCGAGTCGCTGCTCACCTGCGCGTAGCCCGCATTTAATGCCGGCGCATCGACCGGCGGAATGGAGCCGTTGTAGCCGCCACCGCCGCCGTAGTGCAGCTTGCGGTTCCAGTCGCGCGGCAGCCGAAGCTCGAAATTCAACTTGGGCTCGATGAGACCAGTCACCTTGCAATGCTCGGCGAGCGTCGCGCTGGCCGGCACCACGGTGGCCGCGGAAATCGTCGCGCCGCCGAGGCTTCGCCCAGCGAGCGCCGCGCAGTCGCGGCCTTTGTCCCGGCAGATCGCCAACCGCGCCTTGCATGCCCTGCAGGAGGCCGGCCTGGTTCGAGTGCAATACGGTGCCATCGAGGTGTCGAACATCGATGGCCTGAACCGCTACAGGAAGGGCGTGGAAGTCAAACCGAACCCGGACCTGCCCCCACGGTCTTTGATCGCCAAGCGCACATCCCAATGATCACGCTTTACCACTGCGTGAGCGCCCAGTCGTTCCGGCCCCTCTGGATGATGGAAGAGTTGGGCCTGCCCTATGAACTGAGGATGCTGCCGTTCCCACCTCGGGTGTCGGCACGCTCGTACCTCGATATCAACCCCTTGGGCACAGTCCCCCTGATGATCGATGGCGACACCCGGATGACCGAGTCGGCAGCCATCTGCCAGTGCCTGTGCGCGCTGAGCTCCCCGACACCGCTGCAGGTCGAGCCCGGTGAAAGAGACTACGGCGCCTACCTGAACTACCTTCATTTTGGCGAGGCGACACTGACCTTCCCTCAGACGCTGGTGCTGCGCTACTCGCGCTTCGAGCCGGAGCAGCGTCGTCAGCCCGCGGTAGCAGAGGACTACGGCAAGTGGTTCTTGGGCAGGCTGCGCACCTTGGAGCCTGTGCTGGCCAACGCGGCCTATCTGTGCGCGGGTCGTTTCACGGCAGCCGATGTCTCGGTCGGGTATGCGCTGCTGTTGGCCCAACACCTGGGCCTCGCCGTCCGCTTCACGCCCGCGGTGAGTGCGTACTGGGAGCGGCTTCAGAAGCGAGAGGCGTACCTCCGTGCGCTGCGATCACAGGAAGCCGCTGCCAAGCTGCAGGGCGTCTCCACGGTTCCAGCGCCTGACACCGGTGTCGATACTGCTGCTTCGAACGCATCTGCTCCTTGACGGTGCAGCCGTTCCGCTCAAATGAGCTATTCTGAAGGCTCATTTTGGCAAAGAGGCGCCCATGCTGACCGAAACTGCTGCCAAGCAATCCAGGCGTCTTGCGGCGCCGCGTTCGCGCAAAGGCAAGAGCCGCCCCTATGCGGGTCTCTACGATGCGAGCAAGCTCGACCGCATCGGCATCGTCAAGACCGGTCTGCCGGCGCGAGTGCTGACCACGCTGGCCGATGACATGCATGTCACGCGCGAGTGTCTGTATCGCTGGCTCGGCATCGCGCGTGCGACGGCAAACCGCAAGGTCAAGGCCGACGAGGTTCTCAGCCAGGACGAAAGCGAACGCGCGCTCGGCCTGGCCCGCCTGATCGGCCTCGTCGAGAAGATCGTCGCCGAGTCGGGTGAGCCGGCCGGCTTTGATGCAGCGCAGTGGACGGCGGTGTGGTTGCAGCGGCCGAACAAGGCACTCGGCAGCAAGGCGCCCGGCGAGTTCATCGACACCGCGGACGGGCGAGCGCTGGTGGCCGGCCTGGTGGCGCAGATGCAAAGCGGGGCCTACGCTTGAGCGTGGAGATGGTGCTGTGGCGCATCGGCGCCGACACCGCGCACTACGAGGCGCACGACCTTTCAGGCAAGGGCGCCGAAGCGTCCGGCGGAAGGTGGAACCGGGCCGGCACGCCGATGCTGTACACGTCCACCTCGCGCGCGCTGGCCTGCCTCGAAACCATCGTCCATCTGGCCGCAGAGTCGCTGCCGCTGAACCGCTACCTCGTGAAGATCACCGTGCCGATGGCCGCATGGAAGGCGGCCAAGGTGGTCGATCCCGTGAAGCACGTGGGGTGGGACGCCGAGCCTGCGGGCAAGACTTCGCTCGACTGGGGCACGGCTTGGGCCGCCGCAAAAACGACACTGCTGGCGCGGGTGCCGTCGATCATCGTGCCCGAAGAGCAGAACGTGCTGATCAACCCCGCGCATCCCGACGCCGCGAGCGTTCGCGCGGTCAAGGTGCGCAAGTGGCTGTATGACGCGCGCCTGAGTTGACGTGGCGACAGCCTGCGAAGCGACGCTGAGTGAGCCGTCATTCACTCTGTCGTTATTGATCCGGCGTCAACGAACTTGCACCAACCCGTTCGGGCTGAGGTATCGAAGCCCACGTCCAGTAAACTGCACAGAATTCTGCAATGCCGGAGCTGAACATGTCGATTGCCGCCAAAGACGTGGTGCCCTTCACCCAGGCCCGCGCCAGGCTGTCCGAGCTGGCCGACGAGGTCAAGACCGGCAGCGAGAAGGTCATCACCAAAAACGGCGAGAGTTACGTCGCGCTGATCGACGCCGACCGCCTGGACTACTACCACCGCCTGGAGCGCGAGCGCATCCACCTGCTGCTGCTGGAAGACGCCACACGTGCTTGCACTGAACGAGAAACTTCTCGCCGCCGTTGTTGCCAGGTTTCGTGAGCACGAGATCGACGCCACCATCGGCGCCACCACCACCGGTTTCGACAACATGGTAGCCCTGCAACCGGAAGCCCTCGCCCACGAGCATCTCGAATTCGCGCCAGCTCATGCCATCGAGTGCGTCGGTCGCCTTGCTCTGCGCCACGTCGGTGACGAGGTTCTCCCTTGCCCTGCGTCGCCAGGCCGACATCCCGGCGCCGCCGAGGCAGAGGATTGGAATGATGTACTGGCCGACGCTGGCCAGCGTCTTCCAAAGGGTCTGCGTGACCTTCGCGCCCACATGGCCCGCTGCGATCCGACGCAGCCGTTCCGCGGTCACGTCTCGGGCGATGGTCGCCTCCGCCTCGACCAAGATGAACCGCCGTCGGAAAGCGACCGCATTCTCGGTATTGATTAATCATCGTGCGCGAAAGTGACGTGATTTCGCACACTGCCTGCATTGAAAAGATTTGGGCTTCTGACATGAGCCACCCTCCATTTTTGAGGGCGGCCACCCCTCGCTAATCTGGAGGGTTCCTTGAAGCCAAAAAGGAACCCGTGATGCAAACT
>JANMHY010000884.1:0-1737 GCA_031375525.1 Burkholderiales bacterium | reverse complement strand
GCCCACTGCCGCACCGCCGGCGCTTGGCATCGTTACCGCCGCGGCCGAGGGTCGCGTGGTGCTGTTCAAGGCCGGCACCAACACTCCGCTGACGCTGACGCTCGACGAATTCGGTGCCCTGCACGACGGCAGCGCATGGTTGTGCGCGCCTCAAGCCGAAACCGCCCGCGACCCTGATGCCGTGGCGGCAGGCGCCGCCGGCACGACGCGCCGCTTCGGCTTCGGCTGGTTCGTGCCGGAGCTGCTCAAACACCGCCGCGTCTGGCGTGATGTGCTGCTGGCCTCGGCCGCGCTGCAACTCGTCGCGCTGGCGACGCCGCTGTTCACCCAGGCCATCATCGACAAGGTCGTCGTGCATCGCACGCAAAGCACGCTGATCGCCATCGGCGTGGCGATGGCCGTGTTCATGCTGTTTACCAGCCTGCTCACTTGGGTGCGGCAGTACCTGGTGCTGCACACCGGCAACCGGGTCGATGCCGTGCTGGGTGCCGCCGTCTGGGAGCACCTGCTCAAGTTGCCGGTCCGCTACTTCGAGCATCGTCCCACTGGCGTCGTGGCGGCCCGACTGCACGGCGTTGAGACCATCCGCGAGTTCGTCTCCGGCGCCGCCGTCACGCTGGTGCTCGACCTGCCGTTCCTGCTGATCTGTCTTGGCGTGATGCTCTGGTACAGCGTGACGCTGACGGCCATCGCGCTCGGCATCCTGGCCGTTATCGCGATCGCCAGCTTCATCGTCGCGCCGATCTTCCAGACGCGCCTAAACGAGCAGTTCCTGCTCGGCGCGCGCAACCAGGCGTTCGTCACCGAGCACATCGCCGGCTTCGAAACCGTCAAGAGCCTGCAGATGGAGCCGCAGTTGCGCCAGCGCTATGCGCAGTACCTGGCCGCCTTTCTGCAAAGCGGCTTCAAGACCAAGCAGATCGGCAACACCTACAACGTCTTCGCCACCACCATGGAGCAGGCGATGACGCTGCTCATCCTGATGGTCGGCGCCTGGATCGTGATGACCGAGCCCAGCTTCACGATCGGCATGCTGGTGGCATTCCAGATGTTCGCCGGCAAGCTCAGCCAGCCGATCCTGCGCATCGTCGGCCTGTGGACGCAGTTCCAGCAGGCCAAGCTCAGCGTCGAGCGCCTGGGCGACGTGATGAACGCGCCGTTCGAACCGTACAGCGTGACCCCGCAGCGCCAGAACGCGGGGCAAGGCCGCATCGAGATCGAGGGCCTGGCGTTCCGCTACGCCGACGACCGGCCGCTGCTGTACGAGAACCTGACGCTGGCCATCGAGCCGGGGCAGGTGGTGGCGATCATGGGCCCCTCGGGCTCGGGCAAGAGCACCTTGGCCAAGCTGATGCTGGGCTTCTACCAGCCCACGGCTGGCGCGATCCGCATCGACGGCATCGACGCGCGGCACCTCGCCGCCAACGAGTTGCGCGCCGCGTTCGGCGTGGTGCCGCAGGAGACGATGCTGTTCAGCGGCACGATCCTGGCCAATCTGACGGCCGGCAATCCGGCGGCCACGTTCGAGCAGGCAGCACAGGCTTGCCGCATGGCGGGCATTCACGACGTGATCGAAGCGCTGCCGCAGGGCTACCAGACCGAGGTCGGCGAGCGCGGCGTGGGGTTGTCTGGTGGCCAGAAGCAGCGCCTCGCGATCGCGCGTGCTCTGCTCAAAGGCCCGAAGGTACTGATCTTCGACGAGGCTACGTCGGCGCTGGACAGCGAGACGGCCGAGAA
>JANMHY010000867.1:0-9921 GCA_031375525.1 Burkholderiales bacterium | reverse complement strand
GGATCGGGGAGGATGTCTCGTTTGGGGACTTCGCGACGACGCGGCATGGGAATCTTCCTTGGGTTGCTTCAGTTGACGCGCAGCTTTTGCTGCGCGACGCGAAGGGCCACTTGGCCCTTCACTTACTTGGCTGTCTGCGCTGCTGCGCTTAAGCCTTCTTGGGGCACGAAAGCCCTTAGGCTTTCTTGGGGCGTTTCGCGCCGTACTTCGACCGCGATTGCTTGCGGTCCTTGACACCTTGCAGATCGAGCGAACCACGAACGATGTGGTAGCGCACGCCCGGCAGGTCCTTGACGCGACCGCCGCGCACGAGCACGACGCTGTGCTCCTGCAGGTTGTGGCCTTCACCGCCGATGTAAGAGATGACCTCGAAGCCGTTTGTCAGGCGCACCTTGGCAACCTTGCGCAGGGCAGAGTTCGGCTTCTTCGGCGTGGTGGTGTAGACGCGGGTGCAGACGCCGCGGCGCTGCGGCGAGTTCTGCATCGCCGGCGATTTGCTCTTCACCGCCTCGACCTCACGGCCATGGCGAACGAGCTGATTGATGGTAGGCATGATCGGTTGACTTGTTCCCGTTTGAAGTCAGTCCCAAAAGGACCATTTGGACAGTTAGGACGGTTCAGATTCTTCGGAAGAAACCAAAGCGCTCGAAGCCCATGTCACGAGGACAGCGTCGAGCGCAGTGCCATTCACCGAAAAGCCCGCGATTATATTGGGCGCATCACCTAGCGGCAAGCATGAGGCCTTCCCTGGACCTGCCAAGCACCCTGAATTCGTCGTGTGAGCAGTCGCTCACCTCGGCGCCGCCGATCGTGCTGGACACGAATGCGGTGCTCGACTGGCTCCTGTTCGACGACCCAGCCATGAGCGGCTTGGCGGCCAAAATCACCAGCGGCCAAGTGCGCTGGATCGCCACCGCCGCCATGCGCAGCGAGCTTGAGCACGTGCTCGGCCGCGGCTTGGCCGCACGACGCGGATCTGACACTGTGAACATTCCGGGCCGTTGGGCCCGCCATTGCCTCGAGTGCCCGCCCGCACCGCCAGCCCCGGCGCACCTGCGCTGCACCGACACCGATGACCAGAAATTTCTCGATCTCGCGCTGGCATCTGGAGCCCGCTGGCTCGTCAGCCGCGACCGTGCATTGCTCAAGCTGGGTCGGCGCGCCGCACGCCAGGGCATGACGATTGTGATGCCGGCCCGATGGCGATTCAACGAAGGGTGAAACGAGGTGGCTCACGCTGTGAGCCTGTGCGCAGCGATACTTCCATCAATGAACACCGTCCGCTTCGCCGCCTCGCTGCGTGCCCTGCGCGAGCAGCCCCTGTGGCAACTGCTGGCCGCGTTCAAGGCGCCGGCCGTAGCCTCGGCGCTGCGCACCCTCCTGCTCGATGGCGACAAGGTGCTCCCTGGCTCGGCATTCCATGAGCGACTGTCGCGTGAGCTGGACCTGCTGCGCGCCGTCGGCGAAGACCTGCCGCAATCGGCCCCCGCCTACGTGGCCGATTGGTTGCGCCAAGGCTGGCTGACGCGTCGTCTGCCCGCAGACGCGAGCGAAGAAGAATACGAACTCAGCGCCGAGGCGGCGGATGCCATCCGCTTCCTGTCGTCGCTGATGAAGCCGCGAAGCGCGGCCACCGAAAGCCGGCTGGCCAGCGTGATCACGCAGCTTGCGCAACTGGCGCAGGCGACCGACCCCGACCCGCAGCGGCGCATCGCCGTACTGACAGCCGAACGCGACCGGATCGATCAACAAATCGCCGTGCTGCGCGGCGGTACCGTAACGACGCTCGCGGATGATCGTGCACTCGAACGCGCCCGCGAGATCATTGCCCTGACCGACGAACTGGCGGGAGATTTCCATCGCGTGCGCGACGAGTTCGACCGCCTCAACCGCGGTCTGCGCCAGAGCCTTCTGGAAAACGACGGCAGCCGCGGCGAGGTGCTGGAGGCTTTGTTCGCCGGCGTCGATCTGATCGGCGAAAGCGACGCCGGCAAGACCTTCGACGCCTTTTGGCGCCTGCTCACCGATCCCGCGCAGTCGGCGCTGTTGTTCGAGGCTCTGGAAGCCGTCACGGCACGCCCGTTCGCACGCCGGCTTTCAGCGCGCGAGCGGCGCTTCCTCGTCGAGCTGACCACGCGCCTGATGGACGAAGGCAGCGGCGTTCACGATGTGCTGCAGCACTTCGCGCGCAGTCTGAAGACCTTTGTCCAGAGCCGCGAGTTTCGCGAGCAGCGCCGGCTGCATGCGCTGCTGAAGGAAGCGGCCCAGGCCGCGCTCGCGGCCAAGGACCATGTGCGGCCCAACCTGCCGCTGGCGTTTTCGCTCACCCTGACCAGCAGCCGCATCCGCTCGGTGTCGCAGTGGGCGCTCTATGACCCGGCCGAGCGCGTGGTCGATGCCACCATGGCCGCCGAGCCGCCCAGCGAACTCACCTTCGAGGCCGTGGCAGAACTGGTGCGCCATTCCGAAATCGACTTCCGCCGGCTGAAGCAGCATGTTCGCGCGCTATTGCAGCGCCAAAGCCAAGTTTCGATCGGCGAGTTGCTGGCCGCCTTTCCCGCCGAGCAGGGCTTGGGCAGCGTCGTCGGCTATGTGGCGCTGGGCGCGAGGCACGGCGAAGTGACCGGCGGCAGCGAGCATGTCAGCTGGCAAGGAGCCGACTCGCAGGTTCGCCAGGCGGCGATTCCTGCCGTTTACTTCATCAAGGAGCGTTATGTCGAACTCGCCGATTGACGTGGAGGAGGCTGCGCCGACGGCCGAGGCCGACGCCGCCACGTTCCCGGGTGACGCCGGCGCGCTGCCGCTGGCCACGCGCCGCGTGCTCGTGCAACTCCTGCTCGGGCCTTCCGTGGACGCGACGCGCCAGCGCCACCTGTGGCCTGTGCTGCTGCGCGATGAGGCGGTGCTGCGCTCGCGCTTGCACGACCTGTTCCTCGACTTGGTGGTCGATCGAGAGCAGCAGGTCGCCTTCACGCGGCAGGTGGTGGCCGAGAACATCGACGCGCCGGTGCTGCTGCGCCGGTCGAATCTGACTTTCATCGAAACCGCGCTCGTGCTGTTCCTGCGCCAGCGGCTGACGCAGGCCGAGGCCCAGGGCGAGCGCGCCGTGGTCTCGGCCGACGACATGCAGCAGCATCTGGCCGTGTTCGAGCGCGCCGCCAACCCTGATCAGGCACGATTCGGGCGCCAGGTGGCGGCGGCCATCGAGAAGGCGAAGAAGCTCAACCTGGTGCGCCTCATCGGCCGCGGCGAACAGCGCTTCGAGGTCTCACCGACGCTCAAGCTGCTGTTCCCGGCCGAGGAAATCCAGGCACTCACGCGCACCTATCAATCGCTGATCGCGCGCGCACAGGCCGGCGAAGACGTTGCTGCGGCCAGCCAGGACAACGACCGCGACGAGGAGGACCCGGCGTGAGCTCGCTGTTCGACGACAAACCCGCGGCGGCCGGCGGCCAGACCCATCAGTTTCGCCTGGCCCGGCTGCAGACCTTCAACTGGGGCACCTTCAGCGGCCTCTTCGACTTCCCGATCCCGGCCGCAGGCTACCTGTTCGTCGGGCCCTCGGGATCGGGCAAGTCGACGCTGCTGGACGCGCACGCCGCGCTGATGACGCCGCCCAAGTGGGTGGCCTTCAACGTCGCCGCGCGCGAAGGCGAGCGCAGGGCCGACGATCGCAACGTGATGAGCTACCTGCGCGGCGCCTGGGCGCAACACAGCGGCGAAGGCCGCGAGGTCCTGGCCCAGTTCCTGCGCCCGGATACCACTTGGTCGGCGCTGGCCGAAACCTACCGCAACGGCGAAGGCCGAGCGGTCACGCTGGCGCAACTGCTGTGGGTTCGCGGCAAGGCCGCCGCGTTGGCGGAGGTCAAGCGCGTGTACCTGGTGCTGCAGGACGAGCTCGATCTGGGCGCGCTGGAGTTCTTCGCCCGCAGCGATTTCGACCGCCGCCGCTTCAAGCACGATCTGCCGCAGGCCCTCGTCACCGATGAGTTCAGCGCTTACCAGGAGCGCTTTCGTTCGCTGCTGGGCATCGACAGCGAGCGCGCCTTGCGTCTGCTGCACAAGACCCAATCGGCCAAGAACATGGGCGATCTCGACACCTTCCTGCGCGACTTCATGCTCGACGCGCCGGAGACCTTCGACGTCGCCGAGCGGCTGGTGGCCGAGTTCGGCGAACTCAACGCGGCCCATCAAGCCGTGGTGTCGGCGCGCCGCCAGATCGAAACCCTGCTGCCGGCGCAAGAGGCGCACGCGCAGCGCGAGCAGGCCGCACGCGACAAGAATGTGGTGGCCGAGTTGACGGTGGGCGTGGAGGTCTTTCGCGAACGCTGGCGCCTGGATCTGCAGCAGGACCGCGTGCGTGCGTTGCAGACCGACGCCGCCGGCGCCCGGCAAAAGGCGGGCCTGCTGACAGACGCGGCCCGCAACGAGTTCGACAAGCTCACCGAGCTGAAGCGCCGGCGTTCTGACAGCGGTGGCCGTCTGATCGAAGACCTCGAACGCCAGCGCGACGAAGCCGAGGCCGCCAAACCGGAGCGGCTGCGCAAGCGCGAGCTGGCGCAAAAGGCGTGCGAAGCGATGGGCTGGGCGCTGCCCGAAGAGGTGGTGGGCTTCGTGCGACGCGTGGAAGGCGCGCGCGAGCATGTGCGGTTCGCGCAAGAGCGAAGCTGCCAGGCCGAGGCGCGCAAGGACACGGCCAAGCGCGGCAAAGAGCAGGCTGAGCGCGAGTTCGAAGGCGTGGTGCGCGAAGTGCGCGCGATGGAGCGCCAGCGGTCCAACATCCCGTCGCGCTTGCTCGATCTGCGCGCCGCGATGGCCCGCGAGCTGGGCCTGGCCGAAGAGCGCTTGCCGTTTGCCGGCGAGCTGCTGCAGGTGCGCTCCGGCGAGGCGTCCTGGCAAGGCGCGATCGAACGCGTGCTGGGCGGCTTTGCGCGCTCGCTGCTGGTCGAGGACAAACATTACGCGGCAGTGTCGGCCTGGCTCGAAGAGCATCACACCGGCGAGCGGCTCTTCTACAGCCGCGTGCGGCCGCAGCAAGCGGGCACACGATCCCCGGGCGCGAACTCGCTGTTGCGCAAGCTCGAAGTCGCACCCGGCTGGCTGTCGGAGTGGCTGGGCGAAGAACTCAAGGTTCACTTCGACTTCGAGTGCGTCGACACGATGCAGGCCTTCCGCGCGGCGCCGCGCGCCGTCACGCGCCTGGGCCAGATCAAGCGCGACAGCACCCGGCACGAAAAGAACGACCGCCAGCGCATCGACGACCGCAGCCAATGGGTGCTGGGCTTCGACAACCGCGACAAGCTTCGCCTGTACCAGGCGCGTGCGGCCGACCTCGGTGCGCGCATCGCCGAACTCGACGCGCAGTTGCGCCAGGCGCAGGGCGACGACGAGCGCGAGCGCACGCGGGACATGGCCTGCAACACGCTGCAGAACCTGAGCTGGAACGACATCGACGTCGCCTGGCTCATCGAGCGGGTGACACAACTGCAGCAGCGTATCCAGGCCGAACTTGCGGCGAACCCCGACCTGGCGTTGCTCGATCGGCAGATCGCCGCGCAGGACAAGGTGCATGAGCAGGCGGCACGGGCGCAAACCGAAGAACAAGCCCGGGTCCTGGCCCTCGAACGCGACATCGCCACGCTCGCGCAGCGCATCGAATCGCCCGATCCGCGTGTCCACGTAGCCCTGACGCCGACGCAGCATGAAGGCTTGCAGGCCCGACTGCCGTGCCCGGCTGCGGCCGTCACGCTCGACTCGCTCGATCGGACCCTGGCCCAGGTGGACAAGGCGCTGTCGGCCGAGGACAAGGCCATCGACCTGCGCATGAACGACCTGCGGCACGCGATCGAAAGCCGCTTCGCCGAATTCAACCGCGAGTGGCCTGCCGAATCCGGCGGCCTGGACGCGACCCTGGCTGCCGCCGACGACTACTTCGCCAAGCTCGCACGGCTGCAGACCGACGGCTTGCCCAAGTACGAGCAGCGCTTCATGCAACTGCTGCGCGAACAAAGCGATCAAAACCTGACGCTGCTGTCGTCCAAGCTCGACCAGGAGCGCAGCGCAATCCGGGCGCGCATGGAACTGGTCAACGAGAGCCTGGCCGATGCGCCGTTCAACAAAGGCACGCACCTCGTCATCGACACCCAGGACCGCACGCCCAAGGAAGTGCAGGCCTTCCGCGAGACCCTGCGCAGTGCGCTGAGCCACGCCTACAGCGCCGACGGCCGGGGCGCGGAGCAGCGCTTCGCCGCGCTGCAAGGCCTGGTTCAGCGTCTGGCCAGCGCGGACACCATGGATCGGCACTGGCGCGCCCTCGTGCTCGACGTGCGCCAGCATGTGAGCTTCATGGCGCGTGAGCTCGACGACGGCACGCAGGTCGAGCGCGAGGTCTATGTGAGCGGCGCCGGCAAATCCGGCGGCCAACGCCAGAAGCTCACCGCCACCTGCCTGGCCGCCGCGCTGCGCTACCAACTCGGCGGGCAGGATCGCGCCTGGCCTGCGTTCGCCACCGTGATCATGGACGAGGCCTTCGACAAGGCCGACGCCGAATTCACCGCGATCGCGGTCAACATCTTCAACACCTTCGGCTTCCAGATGGTCGTCGCCACGCCGCTGAAGTCGGTGATGACGCTGGAGCCCTTCATCGGCGGCGCGTGCTACGTTCACAACGCCGACCGTAAGACCTCCACCGTGCTGCGCATCGCCTACGACACGGCTCACCGGCGCCTGGACCTGCCGGCGCAACTGCAGGACATCGCGCATGCCGAAGAAGACCTTGCTGCTTCCTGAGGCGGCGAGCGCCGCGCTGGCGTCGCGCTTCGCGCGCGAGCACGCAGCGTGGTTCTTCGAAGACGCGGGCAGCGGTCGCTGGCCGCTGCACGTGAGCCTGGGAGCGCCGACCGAAAGGGAGGTGGCTGACGATGCAGTGGCCGTGCGCGCCTGGGTGCAGGCCTGGTCCGCATGGCCGCAGCCCGAACAGGTGCACTGGCAAACGCGGCAGTGGGCCCGCCTGGGCGAACACCGTCTGCCGCTGGCCTGGGTGCTCGCGCAGCCGCAGCAAGCGGCCGATGTGGTCGGGCAGGGTGCGCGCTGGCGGCGCGCCTCCGCGAGGCACGCGGCGCTGCTCGCCGTCTGTCCGGGGCTGCGCGGCATGCCCGCCCGGCAGCGTGTCTTCGACGCGATGGCGGACGACGGCGACGACGACGCGGCGCGATTGCTGGCGCTGCTGCGCTGGGTTCGGCAGCACCCGGACTCACGCCTGCGCTTGCGTCAACTGCCGGTCGAGGGGCTGCACACGAAGTGGGTCGAAGAGCGCAGGGGCTTGATGGCTGATTTGGCGTCCGCATGGCAGCCCGGACCGGCGCCTCGCGATTTGCACGCCCTACTTGGCCTCACGGCAGCGCCTGTGCGCCTGCGCATGCGGCTGCTGTGCCCGCAGCTACGCCAGCAGCTCGGTGGCCTGTGCGACATCGAAGCGCCGCTGCACGAAGTGGCCGCGCTGCCCATCGCGCCGGCACGGGCGCTGATCGTCGAGAACCTCGAAACCGGGCTGGCCTTGCCCGACATCGAGGGCTGCCTAGCGCTGATGAAGCTAGGCCACGCGGTGGGACTGATCGAACGACTGCCCTGGTTGCATGCTCCGGCCAGCCCGCGCGTCGTGTATTGGGGCGACATCGACAGCCACGGCTTCGCCATCCTCAACCGTGCGCGCACGGCACTGCCCCGCCTCGAGTCGGTGTTGATGGACGAGGCCACCTTGCTTGGCTGGCGGCACCTGTGCACGCAGGAGCGGCAACCGCACCCGGCCACGTCGCTGCCCGAACTCACTGCCGCCGAGCGCGCCGTCTTCGAAGGCTTGGCGCAGGGGCGTTGGGGGCATGGGCTGCGACTGGAGCAGGAGCGGTTGCCGTGGCCGCAGGCCCAAGAGATGGTGCTGCGGGCGCTGGCGGCCTGAGCCCCATGCGCGAGTCGCAACAAATGTCGCAAATCAGTTGGGCGGCGCGGATTAATTGTTTTCTAATTCAATCGCTTAGAAGGATCTCTGACTACGCAAGCTTGTGGCTGATCTGTACAACGCACCGCATCAGTTCGAACCCTTGATGCCCTCAGCCGCCAGGTTGGAGGCATTGCTGGTCTCTGCCCACGAGTTATCCGTCGCTGCAACGGCCCTGGCCGGCCTTCGCGCCCCACCCGAGCTGCGCGGCTTGCTGCGCGCGATGAACTCGTACTACACCAACCGCATCGAGGGCCAGCACACGCGGCCGAGCGAACTCGAACAAGCACTTCGGCGCGACTTCTCGGGCGACGCCGGGCTGGCCGCCCGGCAGCGACTGGCGTTGGCGCATATCGACGCCGAGGGTGCACTCGAAGGCCGGTACGCCGGTGATGAGGGCGTGACCCGACTGTTTAGCACGCACGCCGTGACCGATATCCATCAGGCCGTGTTCGCCGCGCTCGATGATCTCGCGGATCGCCCCTCCGTCGAGGGCAAGGCGATCGAGCCGGGCGAGCTTCGCACGCGTGACGTGAGCGTGGGCCGGCACGTCGCGCCGGCTTGGTCGTCGGTGCCGGTTTTCCTGGCGCGCTGGGCCGAGGGGTACGGCGGCGTTCGGCGCGGTGAGGCGATGCTGGTTGCGATGGCGGCCTCGCACCAGCGGCTCGGCTGGGTCCATCCGTTCATCGACGGCAACGGCCGCGTGATGCGCCTGCACAGCCACACGCTGCTCTCTGCGCTGGGCTACACCGGCGGCCTGTGGTCGCCGCTGCGCGGCTTCGCGCGCAGCGTGGATCGCTACTACGCGCTGCTGGCCGCGGCCGACGAGCCGCGCCGTGGCGATCTGGACGGTCGCGGCAATCTCAGCGAGGCCGCGCTCGTCGAGTGGATCGAATACGTGCTCGACACCTGCCTCGATCAGGTGCAATTCATGAGGCGCATGCTGGGCGTCGAGAACATGGACCAGCGCATCGCGGCTTGTCTGGCCTTCGAGGAACAGACGCTGAAGTCGGGCGTGCGCACCCATGCGTTGCGTCCGCTGCACTACCTGTTTCTCGGCGGCAATGCCATCGAGCGCGGCGAGTTCAAGCGCATGACGGGCCTGGGCGAGCGCACCGCTGTCACGGTGCTCGGCGCACTGCTCAAGCGGGGGCTGCTAAAGAGCGACACGCCGCAAGGCAAGGTGCGCTTTGGCTTGCCGCTGCATGCGCTGCGCTTCTACTTCCCCGCACTGTGGCCGGAAGCGGAAGCCGACGTGCATCGATAGCGGAAAAAAGGGCGGCCCGCAGGCCGCCCTTCGTGACATGACGCTGAGCCGATCTACTCGGCTGCCGCCTCGCCGCCTGCCGCCGCAGTGGCTGCCGTCTCGGCATCCACCGCCGCCAATTGCGCCGCGGCCAGCTCCTCGGCCTCCTGCATCGCGATCGCCCGGCGCTCGCTCTCGTCCATCTCTTCCTTGACCTTGCGCGCCTGGTGGAAGGCCATGCCGGTGCCTGCGGGGATCAGGCGGCCGACGATGACGTTTTCCTTCAGGCCGCGCAGCTCGTCGCGCTTGCCCATGATGGCCGCTTCGGTGAGCACGCGCGTGGTCTCCTGGAACGAGGCAGCCGAGATGAAGCTGTCAGTCGACAGCGACGCCTTGGTGATGCCGAGCAGCAGATCGTTGTACGTCGCCGGGATCTTGCCCTCGCCGCGCAGGCGGTCGTTGGTGTCGAACAGCTCCGAGCGCTCGACCTGCTCGCCGCCGATGTAGGCGCTGTCGCCGGCATTGGCGATCTGCACGCGGCGCAGCATCTGGCGCACGATTACTTCGATGTGCTTGTCGTTGATCTTCACGCCCTGCAGGCGGTACACGTCCTGCACTTCGTCGACGATGTAGCGCGCCAGTTCCTCGATGCCGAGCAGGCGCAGGATGTCCTGCGGATCGG
>JANMHY010000851.1:0-3960 GCA_031375525.1 Burkholderiales bacterium | reverse complement strand
GCGGATCGTCGCTCGGCTGCAGGCCCGCTTCGGCGGGCAAGGCGATGAACAGCAGCGTTGCCAGAAGGCTCTTCAGCAGGCGAGTCATGGCCATCCTTCGCGTGGTGCTACCTGACTGTCGATTACGGCGGCGGCCCGATGAAGCAGGCCTTGCGCGCCTTGGCCTGCAGCTCGCGCCAGCGTGCGATCTGCGGCTTCACAGATTCATTGTCGCGCAACGTGCCGCCGCGCTCGCCGCCGATGCTGATGGCTTTGACGATGGTGGTCATGTTGACGTAGTCGGCGAACTTGACTTCGCTGGCGACGCGGTCGAGCGCACACGAGCACTTGTTGATCATCTCGTAGTGCGGCCCCGGGTTGTCGCGCACGCACTCCTGAACGTAGAGCACGCGATCGACGGTCGGGAAGTCGTTGGCTTGCGCCAGCGTTGAAGCCAGCAGGCAGCAAGACGTGGCGATGAGGCGCAGCAGGGGCATGACAGCAGTTTTTTCAGTTCAAGGTTTGACCGTCTGCGCCTGACGCTCCAGCGCCATTTCTTCAGCCAGCAGTGGTGGCGTGCCGGCCGTGGCTGCATCGACTTGCGTGCGGATGCTGAGCACACCGCCGGGCACGGCATCGGACAGCGTGAAGACGTAGCGCTTGCTGACCAACTGCTCGAAGCGCGCGCGCAGCGGATCGTCGGCGTACGGCGTGATGCTGATTTCCTTGGCTGCGACGTTACGGCCTTCGAACGGCAGCGTGACGTCGCGGATGGACGCGGCGTCGGCCACGGCCATGCGGATGCGTTTGCGGAAGTAGTTCGGCTGGCCCTTGGTCAGGCGCTGCATCTCGCGGATGTCGCGTTCGAGGAAGTACAGGATCACCGGGTTGCCCTGCGCGGTCTCGATCTCGGGCAGCGCCAACCGCCGCGCGCCGCTCAGGAACTCGGCCGCAGCAGCGCAGCATTTGCCGTCGTGCTGCGCCGACAGCGTGATCGCTGCGGTGTCGTCGAAGCCGGGCTCGAGGCTGCCGCTTTTGCGAAAGCGGTAGTGCAGCGTCGTCGCGGGCTTCAACGCGCTCAGGTGGTTGGTGACGAACAGCGCCTGCTCTGCCGCCGAAAACTCGGCGGCGGCTGCGGCGTGGCCGCTCGGCACAGCGGCCGCGCAGGCCAGGACAAGGGTCAGCAGAAGTCTCATGGCAGTGATGCTAAGCCGGCGGGCAGGGCGCTGTGCGAGATTGTCGAGTTGCGGCGGCGGCGGACGGCAGCATGTTGCGCAGCGCCTCGAGGCTGCTGTGCACCGCGGCATGCGACGGCGAGAGGTGCAGCGAGCATTCGAGTGCGGTCAGCGCCTCGGCCGGGCGGTCCAGGCGCACCAGGGCCAGGCCAAGCAGGTGCCAGGGCTCGGCGTCGTCGGCCGCGGTTTGCAGCCATTCGCGGGCCAGCGCGGCCAGATCGCTCCAGCGCGACTCGCGCCGCATCAGCGCCGCGCGCAGGAAGCGCGGCTGCGCGTCGGCCGGCACTTGCCAGTAGGGCAGCGCGCGCGGGTTGGACAACGTTGCCGCGCCGCTGGCGCTGGCCATCATCTGCTGCACCCACTCGACCGGCGCGGCGAAATAGTGCGCCTCGCCGCCGCGCAGGCGAAAGGTCAGGATGCCGACCAGCGCGCCGCCCTCGTCGAACAGGCCGCCGCCGCTGGCGCCGGACGAAAACCAGTTGCTGCTCTGGATCACATGCGCACCGTCGTGGCGGTGCAACTCGACGACCTCACCGTCGCTGCTCTGGATGCCCAGGCCGCCGGTGTAGCCCAGCGCCGACAGCATCTGGCCGATGGCCAGGCCGCCGGCCTGGCCGAGGCGGACCACCGGCGCGACGAGGCCCGGCACGGTGAGCAGGCACAGATCGCGCTCGGCGTTGGCGACCTGGCCGCGGGCCGGCCAACGCTCACTACCGCGCACGACGGTGATGGCTTGCGCATCGCGGGTGACGTGACAGTTGGTGATGACCTGGTCGTTGCCCACGGCCACGCCCGAGCCGACCGAGTAGCCGCCGCTGGCGCGCGGCGCCTCGATGCGCAGCACGCTGGCCGCGATGCCGATCAGCTCGGCGCGTTCGAGCGCGGCACTCGCGGTGGGAGGCAGCAGGGCAAACGCCAGCGGCAGCAACCAGGACTTCATTGCCGCGGCAGTTTTGTTCAACGTGCCGGCGCGGCAAAGGCGTCGTCGATCAGCGGCACGCCGTACTCGTCGAGGATGGCGCGGATCTCGGCCTGCTTGGATTCGAGCAGCGTTTCGACCTGCTGCTTCCACTCGCGCTCGCCGTAGCGCACGCCCATGGCCATCGCGTAGTCGAAGCGCACGCCGGGCTCCGACTTCATCGGCACGACGGCCAGCGCCGGCGACTTGATGCGCTTGGCGAAGAAGCCGGCGATCGGGCCCCAGACGATGGCCACGTCGAGCTTGCCCGCGGCGAGATCTTTTTCGATGATGTCGCCCGGGTACTGCTCGGGGTCCGCGTTCATGGTCTTGTAGGGGACGCCGCTCTCCAACAGACCATGTTTGCTCAGCCACTCCGAGGCCGGCGAGCGGTCGTAGATGCCGATGCGCAGCTTGCCGAGTTTGTCTTTGCCCAGCGCCAGAAAGTCGGCGCTCGACTTGACGTCATCGAGGCCCTTGCCCTTGGCAAACACCAGCGCGTAGGTCGAGCGGTAGTAGGCCTTGGTGGCAGAGACCTGGTCGAAGCCGACCGGCACGCTCATGACGATGTCGCACGGATAGTCTTCGCCGGGCAGCTTGTAGCGCAGCGTGTTGCGGATGAAGGCCAGGCGCTGCGGGAACGAGTAGTAAGTGACCGGCAGGCCGAGCGCTTTGCCGAAGACCTCGGCAATGCGGTTCTCGATGCCTTCGCCCTGGGTGTTGGAGAAGGGCAGGTTGTTCGGGTCCTGGCAGACACGCAGCGCTTTGCGCTGGGGCGCCTTGTCCTGTGCCACGGCCATCGGCGCAGCCGCGGCGCACAACAACAGCGCCAAGAGGGCTGCGCAGCGCGCCGTCATGGCATCGGCTCGACTTTGGCGCGTGTGATCGCACCGTCGGAGCGGCCTTTCAAATAGGCGTAGAGCTGGTTCATGTTCTCCATCACCTGCGGGCTGGTGCCGAAGCTCTGCATGCCTTTTTCAAGCCGGCCGTCGCGCACGGTCTTGACGAACTCTTCTTGGGTCAACGTCTTCAGGCTGGCGACCAATGACGGCCCCACCAGACCCTCCTGGTTGGCGCCGTGGCAGCGGTCGCAGGCTGCGGCGCGCCAGGTGCGAAAGCCCTTCATGGTTTCGGCATCGACCTTGTAGCCTTCGACGACGGTGTAGAGCGGTGGTTTCGTCTGCGCCAGCGCCGCGCTCGCGGCCAGGGCAGTGAGAAGGATCAGACTCTTTCGAAACATGCGGTGACATCCATGCAAAAGATAAAAGGGGAACGGTGCCCGGTGGCAACGCTCCCCCTTAGGTTCAGGCTGACAGGGTGTTTAACCCTCAGCTCACTTGCCCGGCAATGCGAACATCGTCAGCGAGCCGCCCAGTTCGGTGTACTGATTCAGTTCACGGTAGCCGCCCACGGCGCCCAGGCCGTCGGTGTCTTTCTCGAGGCCCGCCGCCATGCCGATGCCGGCCCAGCCGCCGATGCCCGAGAACACGCCGAGGTACTGCTTGCCCTTGTGCTCATACGTGAACACGTTGCCGATGATGCCCGACGGCGTCTTGAACTTGAACAGCTCCTTGTTGATGTTCTTCGCATCGACGCACTTCAGGTAGCCCTCGAGCGTGCCGTAGCAGGACAGGCCGCCCGCGGTGTTAAGCGAGCCGCTCCACACCGAGAACTTCTCTGCCTTGGTCTGCACGATCTTGCCGGTGCCGGCGTTCCAGGCGATGTAGTTGCCCATGCCGCCATGGCTTCCCGGGGCCGGGAACATCGACAGCGTGGCGCCCACGTACG
>JANMHY010000830.1:0-2839 GCA_031375525.1 Burkholderiales bacterium | reverse complement strand
CATGCCGGAGGCGTCCCAATCGGCTTGGAAGTCTAGATGCTCGGGATATGAGCTCTGGCCGGAACGGAAGTTGGCATCTCGATCAAGGCTGCTGCAGTCTAGATGCTCGGGATATGAGCTCTGGCCGGAACGGGCGGCGCGACAACAGCACCTCGACTGTTAGTCTAGATGCTCGGGATATGAGCTCTGGCCGGAACTACACCGCGATCATCGAAGAGGCCGACGAGAGTCTAGATGCTCGGGATATGAGCTCTGGCCGGAACCATGTGCAAGGATGGGCTTTGCCCATCCTTGCACATGGTGCGCCCCGCTTCGCGGTGCTTTAGCGAATCAACGAACGTGGAGAACCGTTCGCAGACTCGCGAACGTTCGAAGCAAAATCGGTCGGTGCACGTTTCAATCCCACCGCTCATCTCCGTCTTCGAGCGCGGCTGGCTGTCGTCGAACAACGTCCTGCTGCACGGCCGCGACGGCGAAGCAGCGACGCTGATCGACAGCAGCCATTGCCTGCACGGCGAGCAGACGTTGGCGCTGGTGCGGCAAGCGCTGCGCGAAAACGCGACCCTCGGCCGCGTGGTCAATACGCACCTGCACTCCGACCACTGCGGCGGCAACGCAGCCCTGCAGCGTGCGTTCGGTGCGCGCATCGTCATCCCGCCGGGGCAGGCCGATTCGATTGCGCGCTGGGACGAAGACGCGCTGTCCTACCGCGCCACCGGCCAGCGCATCGAGCGTTTCGCGCCCGACGCACTGCTGCAGCCTGGTGAATCGGTGACCGTGGGCGCGCGCACCTGGCAGGCGCTGGCCGCGCCGGGCCACGACCCGCACTCGCTGATCCTGTTCGATGCGCAGGACGGCGTTCTCATCAGCGCCGATGCGTTGTGGGAGAACGGCTTCGGCGTCGTCTTCCCCGAGCTCGACGGCGAGCGCGCCTTCGACGAGGTGGCCGCGGTGCTGGACGCGATCGAGCGCCTCGCGCCGCGCCTCGTCATCCCCGGCCACGGCGCGCCGTTCGTCGATGTGCACGGCGCGTTGCAGCGTGCGCGCTCGCGCCTGTCGGCCTTCGTCGCCGACCCGCCGCGCCACGCCCGTCATGGGGCCAAGGTGCTGCTCAAGTACCACTTGCTCGAAGAGCAGCAGCAAGATCTGCCCGATCTGTTGGCATGGTGGACTGCGGTGCCCTTGATCCAGCGCCTGTGGCAACGCCTGCAGCGGCCTGCCGGCTCGATGGCAGCGTGGTGCGAACAACTGGTGCACGAACTCGCTGCGGCTGGTGCGCTTCGCATCGATGGCGTGCGCGTGACGGATCAATGATGCCGTGAGCACTGTTCGCACACCCCCTTCAGAGGGAATGACGAAACACCAGTGCTCGCCGATAGTCAGGCCATGACACATCGCACCTTCATCGCCGCTGCGGCCCCTTCGCCGCACTGGTGGCACCGCCTGCACGTGCAACTGCGCTGGATGCGCGCCGACGGGCAGCAGATGAACCGCCTGCCGCTGCTGCGCCTGGCCGCTGCGGTGCTGGTGGCGCTGCTGGCCCTGGCCACGGCCAGCGGCCTCATCGGCGCCTGAAGAAAGTCCGACGGATTTCACAGCGCGCGCGCCAACGAGCGCGTTGGGCCTGCACGCCGCAGCCGCAAGCGTGACAAAGTTCACGCGCCGCGTACTCGTTCCGCCTCAGCTGTATCGTCAAGTTAGGTGATGGCGACGAGGGCAAGGTTTCGTGACACCCCCTTCTGTCAAGTGCGCAGGATGCGACCCCAACAAGGAGTCGGCCTGTCATGCACACCTCGAAAAAGTCTTCCGCTCTTCGCGCACCGCGCGCTGGCCGCTCCACCCCGACGACGCACGACGACGATAGAAGTCAACGCCTGGCCGCGTTGACGCTGACGTTCTGGATGGCCGCGGTGCTCGCCGCCTGTGGCGGCGCAGCCGACAACAACGCGCCGGCGACCGAGCAAAGCGAAGGCGCACCCGAGACGACCGCTGCCGCGGCGGTCAAAGGCGCCACGGCCAGCCGCGCGCAGGCGCTGGCCGTGGACACCTGGGTGCCTTGCGGCGCGGAAGGCGACATCTGCAGCGTGCCCGGCACACGTGTCGTGCGCTATGGCGCCAACGGCAGCTTCATCTACAAGACGGTGACCGGGGCCATCGGCTGCGGCAATGGCCAATGGGACGACCCGCTGTTCGGCGTTGCCAAGACCTGCGCCTACTCGTCCAGCACCGGTCTGCCGGCGCCGTCGCCCGCACCGGCGCCAGCCCCCGCACCGGCGCCGACACCCGCACCCGCGCCGAGCGCGGCCTGGGTCGACTGCGCCGGCGAAGGCGGCACTTGCAGCGTTCCGGGCACGCGCAACGTGCGCTACGGCGCCAACGGCAGCTACGCCTACAAAACGGTGACCGGCGGGATCGCCTGCAACAACAGCGTCTGGGGCGATCCACTGTTCGGCGTCGTCAAGGCCTGCGCTTACGCCGGTGACGCCGCACCGGCGCCGACACCCGCGCCTGCGCCGCCGCCGCCCGCGCCGGCGCCCGCGGCGTCGTGGGTCGCCTGCGCCAGCGAAGGCGGCACCTGCGCCGTGCCGAGCACGCGCCAGGTGCGCTACGGCGCCAGCACGACCTACCTCTACAAGACGGTGACCGGATCGATCGGCTGCGGCAACGACGTCTGGGGCGATCCTCTCGTCGGCGTGCTGAAGTCGTGTGCGTATGAAAGCACGGCGGCACCTGCGCCTTCACCTGCACCTGTGCCCGCGCCGTCACCGGCTCCCTCACCCGCACCGTCACCTGCACCCGCACCGGCGCCGACCCCTGCCCCCGCACCCGCCCCGGCGCC
>JANMHY010000773.1:0-8164 GCA_031375525.1 Burkholderiales bacterium | reverse complement strand
GCCGCTGCACCCGCCGGCGCTGACCGGCCGCTGACACCCGAACAGATCGAGGCCATGATCGAAACGCTGTCGGCGCGCGTCAAAGAGCAACCGAACGAAGCCGAGAGCTGGGCCATGCTCGGCCGCGCCCAGGTGGTGCTCGGCCGCCACGCGCAGGCCGTGCCGGCGTTGAAGCAGGCGGTGGCGCTGCGCGGCGACGATGCCACGCTGCTGACCGAGTACGCCGACGCGCTGGCCGTCGCCAACGGCCGCAATCTCGACGGCGAGCCGAGCCGGTTGCTGGCGCAGGCGCTGGCGATCGAGCCGAACAATACGAAGGCGCTGCTGCTGTTGGGCATGCATGCCTTTCAGCAGAAGGACTATCCGAAGGCGCTGCAGCAGTGGGAGAAGGTGGTGCAGTTGGCGCCGGGCGGCGAGCTGGCGCAGCAGTTGCAAGGCGTGATCGCCGAGGCGCGCCAGCGCGCCGGCGGTGCAGCGCCGGCAGCATCGGCCACCGCAGCCGCAGCGCCCGGCACGTCGGTCAGCGGCACGGTGACGTTGGCCCCGGCGTTGGCGGCGAAGGCCCGGCCCGACGACACCGTGTTCATCTTTGCGCGCGCCGCCGAGGGCCTGCGCATGCCGTTGGCGATTCTGCGCAAGCAGGTCAAGGACCTGCCGCTCACGTTCACGCTCGACGACAGCATGGCGATGTCGCCGTCGGCCCGGCTGTCGTCGGTGCCGCGTGTCGTCGTCGGCGCGCGCATCAGCGCCAGCGGCCAGGCGACGGCGCAGCCGGGCGACCTGCAAGGCTTCTCGGCGCCCGTGGCGCCGGGCGCGGCCGGCCTGGCGATTCAGATCACCGACGTCGTCGCCACGCCTTGAGACGCTGTCTGTGAGCCGTACGCCGGCTTCGGCGCGCGGCCGGTGACGCGTGCGACGAAACGCTCCAGGCGGCGCCAGAAGCTGACCTCTTCGAGCAGCGGGTTCAGGAAGTTGGTGACGACGCAGTAATGCGAGTCCTTGCTGCCGCCGTGGTGTTTGCCGTGGTGGCGCGGGCTTTGCAGCAAGTGCATGCGTTGCAGCCAGGTCACGAGCAGCGGGTTCTCGCGCGGGTTGCGGTGCGCCCACTTGTGCATCTGGTTGGCGTTGACCGAGAGCACGACGAACAGCAGCACCGCTGCGCTCAGGTGGCCAAGCGCATGCGCGACGGCGATGATCACGGCGCCGATCAGCAGCAGGTCCCACGAACTCTGCCACCAGGTGCGCTTCAGAAAGTCGCGTGGCCGGCGGTGGTGCGCTTCGTTGTCGCGCGCGATCAGGTTGATGACGCGCAGCTTGCGCCGCGGCTTGAAGCGCGCGTAGGTGTCTTCGGCCCAATGAACCACCCCCGACACCAGGTCGGCCAACAGCACCGAGCCGGCGATCGCACCGAGGCTCGAGGTCACGACAACAACACTCATTCTTCGAAGACTCACTGGTCGCAGCTCCACATGAAGCTGCCGCCATCGTCGCGGCGCGGGTGGGCGGCTGTCCATGCACGAGTGCGAGGTAGCTGCCGGCGGTACCGCGCGGCCGAGGCGGCGCGCCGAGCTGACGCGCCGTTACTGTCTCCCGAAAACTAGGGGTGCGTCGCGAACCCGATTGCGACTAGGGTTCGCGTCCGAATTCGAGATTGATTCGACGCGCCGCCGGCGGGTGGCGGCGCGCAACGGCCCAAGGAGAACCAGTGGAGTTGCCGTTGTTATTGGCCGGGCCGATTCTGCGACGCGTGCAACCGCGGGCTGCGGCGGTGTGGGTGGCCTTCAGCCGGCCCGCCACGGTATCGCTGTTGCTGTGGGAAGGCCTGCGAAAGTCGGCGACACCGGTCGCGCCGATTGCCCGCTCGCCGGCGGTCCGGGCCTTGCGCATCGGTGAGCGTCTCTACATTGCAGTGGCCGTGGCCGAGCGCCAGTCGCCCGCGGTGCCGTTGCAGCCTGGCGTCAACTACGCCTATGACCTCGAGCTGAAGGTCGACGGCGAAACCAAGACGCGCACGCTGGCCAGCGAAGGCTTGCTCGGACGATTCGATGCTGCGGGGCTGGCAGCAGATGCCTGGGTGAGCCATGAGCCGCTCGGTTATGCGGCCGGCTTGCTGCCGAGTTTTTCGCTGCCGCCGGCGCTGCTCACCGACCTGCGTATCGTCTATGGATCGTGCCGGCGCGTGGCGAACTCGCATTTCGACGCCATGCCGTGGATCGACACGCTGATCAACGAAGCGTTCAACGGCCAGACCCGCGCCGAGGGCGCGCCGCTGGGCACCGCCGCCAACGAGCGCCCGCACCAGCTCTTCCTCGGCGGCGACCAGATCTATGCCGACGACCTGTCGCCGCTGCACCTGATCCTGTGCAACCGGCTGGCGCACCAGATGCTCAGCGGCGAACGAGGCGCGGCCTCCGACACGGTGGAGGAGCTGCACGCCGCCGGCGCGCTCGAGCCCGCAGGAAGCGGCGAGCCGTTCATCGAATCGCTGCTGCTGCGGCGCGCACCCAAGCGCAACGGTGACGCGCTCGACCTGACGCAGCGCACCTACCCCGCCACGCTCTCCAACTTTCCGGCCGATGGCCGCTACGAGCTGACGCTCGCCGACGCGCGCTTCACGTCGGTTGACGGCGCGAGCCACCTGCTGTCGTTCGGCGAGTTTGCGGCGATGTACGTCTCGGTCTACACGGACTGGTTCTGGACCGGAGTCAAGGCCATGCCGGGCTCCTGGCGCGGCCTCGACGACGTGACGATCGACGGTGCGACCCGCGCGCCCGACGCGCCGGTGCTCGCCGACGAGGTGCCACTGTTCTGCCAGTCGCTGCTCGACACCAAGGTCGCAGCGTACTTCGACGGCGGCCGTTGGACGGGATGGAACGGCATGCGCCCGCGGCCGCCTGAGCCGGCGCAGACGCCCGAGCTGGCGCTGCCGCCCGACAAGCTCGTGACGCGCAATGCGAAGAAGTTCGACGCCTGCTTCGCGCGTTTCATGCTGATCCGGCTGGCGCGGCCCGACGTGCGCACCGGCTTCGACGGCTTTCGCGAGCTGATCGGCGACCCCGCGTACCTGGCGCAACTGACGCCTGCGCTGCGCAACGAGCTGTCGCCCGAAACGGTCGAGGCGATGGAGGACCTGAGCCGCAAGAACGCCAGCGTCTTCCGCACCCTCATGAAGCAGCTGCAAGGGCGCGTGATGCGCGGCCTGATCGCGCGTTTCGGCATCGCGAAGGTGGCGCAGCTCGAAGGCGACACGCTGAAGGTGTTGCAGCAGGGGCCGGTCGCGATCGAAGCCGAGAAGCGCAAGCGCAAGCAGGACTACGACGACAAGAAGGCCGACGCCTGGTGCCAGCACCTGGACAACCTGATCGAGCAGTTGGTCGAGCCACCTCTGCCGAAGGACTGGAAGACGTTCGTCACCAAGTGCTTGAGCAACGTCCAGCCGCGCCCCTGGCTCGTGCCTGAAGCGCCGTCGCTCGTGCCCGAGATCACGCCGCCGAAGAAGGCAGCCGACATCGCCGACGCGCCGCTCGACGCCACCCTGATCGATCGCCTGTCCGATTTGACGAAGTGGGCCGATGACCCCGAGTCCGATCAGCGCGCCGCCTTCGACGAAGCCGGCTACATCAACCTGAGCCGCACGATGATCGCGCGCTGCATCGCCGAGTTCGCCGGCGACAAGATCTGGCCCGTTTACGCGAGCCTGCACGGCCAGCGCCGAAACCTCGAGAAGTTCGCGCTCGGCCAGGCCAAGGTGCGGCGCGCGCTGGCCAATGTGCCGACGTACATGATCTTCGACGACCATGACGTGACCGACGACTGGAACCTCAATCCGGAGTGGTGCCGGCGCGTGCTCGCCGCCGATGCCGCGCGGCCACAACCGCTCGGCCGCCAGGTCATCCGCAACGCGCTGGCGAGCTATGCGCTATTCCAGGACTGGGGCAACGACTTCGTGCGCTACGCGTCGGGCGCGCCGGGCTCGCAAGTGCTGGCGCAGATCGAGCGCCTGTTCACGCCGCCGGCCGGACCGTGGCCGCAGGCGGCGGCGGCGCGAGAACTCGACCGCCTGTTCGGCCTCGACTTGCTGCCGCAGCCGGTGGATCCAACGCGGCCGCGCGGCCGCCACGCCGCCGCGGATCCGCCGATGAAGTGGCACTACACGGTCGAGGGACCGCAGTTCACCGTGGCCGTGCTCGACAACCGCACGCGGCGCGGCTTCGCGTCGATCTTCGGCCCGCCGGGCAACGTCGGCACGACCATGATCGACGACCAGGTGCCGAGTGCGCCGCTGCCCGCGGGGCACGAGGTGCTGATCGTGGTCGCGCCGCTGCAGGTGCTGGCGCCGTCGGTGTTCGACGAGATCGTCGCCCCCGGCGCGTATCGCGCGTTCGACCTCGGCTCGCCGTCGAAGATCGGGGTCGGACGCGGCGGCGAGGCGATGCCGGGCCTGAATCCTGACGCGATCGAGAGCTGGGCGCTCGATGCGATCACCTTCGAAGCACTGACAGCGCGGCTGGCGCCGCACCGCAAGGTGGTGCTGCTGTCGGGCGACGTGCACAACAGCACCGCGACGCAGTTGAGCTACTGGCGCAAGGGCCAGGCCGAGCCCGCGCGCATCCTGCAGTTCGTTTCCAGCGGCTTCAAGAACGTCATGCCGTCGTACCTGACGCTGATCGACCAGAGCATGGCCTTCGCGCAGGAGCTGATCCGCGTCGACTTGGGCGGCGACCGCATGGGCTGGCTCGACGGCGCCGACGGCGCCTTCACGTTCCCGCCCGGCAAGAGCGAGCACGACGTGCCGCTGGTGCTGCGCAAGCGCATCCAGCAGCGCCCTGCGCACTTGCCGGCGCACGGTTGGCCAGCCGACGCCTCGCGCCCCGAGACCGACCCCGCGGCGCGCACGCGCGTGCGCGCCGACAAGCGACCAGACTTCTCGTGGACGCTGCGGCCGATCTTCGACACGCGCCCCGATACCGAGCCGACCACGCGGCCCGTGATGGCGCGGCCGGTGCCCCTGTCCGGCACGCCGCCGACGCTCGCCGCATTCGAAGCCAAGGGCGAGAGCGCGTTCCGGGCTTACGCGCAGGTGGCGACGCGCCACTTCCGCCAGCTCGACCGCCTGAGCCATTCGCGCCAGATCCTGTTCCGCAGCAACCTGGGCGTGGTGCGCTTCGAGGCCGAGGGCGCGCGCCGGTTCGCGGTGCACCAGGTGATCACGGTGCTGCCCGATCCGCTCAACCGCGCCGACACGCCGCACCTGCTCAAGCCCGAGGTGGTGATGGAGCAGCGCGGCGAGCTGACGCCGCCGGCCGGCGCGGTGCGCCCGGAGGACCGGCCGCTCGGCGCGTCGCTGGGCACATCGTTGAAAGACAAGCTGCGCACGCTGGGGGGCTGACACGATGGCCGACAAGAACGAAGGCTCGCTGCTGCGCCGATGGGTCGCCGAAATGCAGGCCTTCGGCGAGTACGTGTCCGAAGTGCTGGCCGACCCGTTTGAACGCGAGGCGGCCACGGCGAGGCTGGGCATCGCACTCGCGCCGGGCGGCGCCGCCGGGCCGGCGCCGAACGACAGCAAGCTGACGCAGTACCTCGCCGGCGAAGACATCGACGTGCTCGCGCTGCTCGAAGCGCTGACGCAGCAAAGCGCGTCGCTGCGGCAGCGCCTGCAGGACACCTTCGACGAAGCCTCGCTGCTGGCGCTCGACCTGCTGGCCACCGACTACCTGTACCGCAAGCATCCGAAGCTGTACTTCCAGATGCAGTTCTGGGGCTGGATGGCCGAGACCACGTCGCAGTTCGGCGAGGGCTACACCACGGTCGATCGTGCGCTCGCGGCACTGTCGAGCCTGGTCGGCTTCCTGCTGCTCGGCGGCGACGCTCTCGACGGTCTCGACAGCGAAGCCGACGCGCAGTCGCTGTCGAACCCGACGCTGCGGCTGGCTGCGCTGGGATTGGTGATCGCGCGCATCGCCTCGGGCAAGACCTTCCAGGACTGGGCCCACCAGGACGTCCTCGACGCGCTCTACGGCTGGGACACGGTGCCGTCGCCGCCGGGCGCGCCGGTCGATCCGGCCGAGCTGATCTCGCGCCGCATGCTCAGCGTGCGCTGGCATCTGCGCGACAAGGACGACGACCCATCGAGCACCGCCGACGTTGCCGTCGGCACGAGCCTGGCGCTGGTGCCCAAGGCGCATGGCGGGCCAGGCCTGTTCGTCGCCTTGAGCGGCGGCGAGGACATCGAGTTCGAGCCGGTCGAGCGAGTGCGCGTGCGCGTGCAGCTCAAGGCCACCGCGCTGCCGCTGTGGATCACCGCCGACGACCTGCTCGTCGACGTGCCCGCCGGCATGCTGGCCGCAATCACGCTGAGCTCGCAAGACACGCCCGACCGCAAGGCGCTGTTCTCGCTGCCCGACACCGAGACGCTTCGCTTCGACGTCGGCGGCATCTACGCGCACGGCGAGATCGGCGAAGCGGGGCCGCGCGCCGAGGTGGCGCTGCGCGACTGTGTGCTGACCTTCGACGCCAGCAAGATCGACGGCTTCATCGGCTCGCTGCTGCCCGACCGCAAGACCAAGGTCAAGTTCGACATCGGCAAGCGCTACGTGCCTGGCAGCGGGTGGCAGTGGAGCGGCAAGTTCAAGGACTTCGAGAGCAAGAAGGTCAACAACGAGCCGCCCAAGCCCGCCAAGCCTGCCGAGCCGGAAGAACCGTTGCCCCTGTTGCCCGGCGGCGAGCCGAGCCCGAGCGGCCTGGAGCGGCGCATCCACCTCGGCAAGAGTCTGGGTCCGATCCGGCTCGACGAGCTGATCCTGGGCCTGTCGGGCGAAACCTCCGGTGCCGAGCCGCATGCCGATATCAGCATCGCGGTCTCGGTCAGCGCGCACATCGGCCCGGTGTTTGCGCGCGTCGATCATGTGGGCTTGAGCGCGCGGCTGACCCGGCCGCCGGCACCGGCACCGCGCAACCTCCACTTCGCGCACATGGATCTCGGTTGGCTGGCGCCGCGCGCCGTCGGCATCAGCGTCGACGCCAAGGCGGTCAAGGGCGGCGGCTTCGTCTTCTACGACCCGATCAAGCATCAGTACGGCGGCGTGCTCGAACTCGAGATCTCGGGCCTGGTGTCGTTGAAAGCGATCGGCCTCGTCGCCACGCGCATGCCCGGCGGCGCCAAGGGCTATTCGATGGTGCTGATCATCACCGCCGAGGGCTTTCAGCCGATCCGCCTGCCGATGGGCTTTGCGCTGGCCGGCATCGGCGGCCTGCTGGCGATCCACCGCACCTGCAGCGAAGAAGCGCTGCGCGAAGGTCTGCGCGCGAAGACGCTCGACCTGATCCTGTTCCCGAAGGACCCGGTGCAGAACGCGCCGAACATCTTCACCGCCCTCGAACGCGTCTTCCCGGCGCAGCACGGCAGCTACATCCTCGGGCCGATGCTGCGCATCACATGGGGCGTGCCGGCCATCATCACGATGGACCTGGGGCTGCTGATCGAGTGGGGCGTGCGCGACCGCTTCATCGTCCTCGGTCGCATCAGCGCGATCCTGCCCAACACCGACAATGGCTTGCTCGTGCTGCGCATGGATGTGCTCGGCATCGTCGATTTCGACCAGGGCACGGTGGCCATCGACGCCGTGCTGGTCGACTCGAAGCTGCTCGACAAGTTCGTGCTCACCGGGGCGATGGCGCTGCGCATGCGCTGGACGTCGCCGCGCAGCTTCGCGCTGGCCGTCGGCGGCATGCACCGCTCGTTCACGCCGCCGGCGGGTTTTCCAACGCTCGAACGCCTGGCGCTGAACCTGACCACCGGCAGCAACCCGCGCCTGACCTGCGAGGCCTACTTCGCATTGACCGCCAACAGCGTGCAGTTCGGCGCCGCGGCGCACCTGTATGCCGAAGGGCCGATGAGCTTCAACGTCACCGGCGATGCCGGCTTCGACGTGCTGATCACGCTGAGCCCCTTCCACTTCCTGGCTGAGTTCGTGGCCAGCATGCAGATCCGCAAGGGCACGCGCAACATCGTCAAGGTCAAGGTCGAGGGTGCGCTCGAAGGCCCGCGCCCGTTGACGGTGCGCGCCAAGGCAACCTTCGAGATCCTGTGGTGGGACGTTTCGATCCGCGTCAACGCGACGCTGATCGGCGGCGAGCGGCCACCGCTGCCGCCGGGCGTCAA
>JANMHY010000750.1:0-1709 GCA_031375525.1 Burkholderiales bacterium | reverse complement strand
GGGTGTGGGTGCTGGAGCCGGAGCGGGTGCCGGTGCAGGAGCGGGCGCAGGAGCAGGTGCAGCAGTACCGCTGCTCAGCACTTCGCAGCGCTTGACCTGCAGCAGCGCCGGGTCCGATCCGAAGAACTGGTTGGTGCAGGTGCCGCTGCCGGTGACGCTGCGTTGCACCCACTTGCTGCCCGCGCCGTAGCGCACCGTTTGCGTGCCGGACACCGAGAACGCTTCGTACTCGTTGGCGACGAAGGTCCAGGTCGCAGGCGCTGGGGCTGGCGCAGGTACCGGTGCCGGTGCCGGCGCAGGTACCGGTGCCGGCGCGGGTACCGGTGCCGGTGCGCTCGCGCCGCTGCTCGCGTAGTCGCAGTACTTGGCGCGCAGGTACGCCGGGTCGGGCCATTGCCCGTTGCCGCAACCGATGGCGTCGGTCACCGTTTGATAGACGTACGCGCTATCGATGCCGTAGCGGACGAGCCGTGTGCCGGGCACGCGGCAGATGTCGCCCTCGGCGGCGCAGCGCGTCCAGGTTTCGGTGCCTGTCGGCACGGCGGCGACGGCTTGCGCGACCTCGCTGCGGCCTGCCACCGCGGTGGCCTCGGAACGCTCGGCGGTGGCCGGGTCGGCCGTCGCACTGCTTTCGCTGCCGCTGCCGCCGCAGCCGGCGAGGCCCAGCGACAGCGCAGTGACCAAGCCCAGAGGCCATGAGCGCTGCGGTGGGATGGTGGCGCACTGCAAAGCAGCGAGCCGGAGAAGGCGCATGCGACGACCGCGCATGGCCATGCGAGCTTGTAGAGCCATAGTCTTTTTTTCCTTCCCTCGTGCGCCAGCGATGAGATCACTGCGCTACGGGGTCACCAACGAACACGACGGGCCGGATGGTGCCGATCAAGCGCGAGCGCACCAACGTTCGTGCGGTTAGAGAGGTGACCTGCGGTAAGCGCGAAGGCGGGCATCGACGCGCCGCATCGCTCGCTATACGGTGATGAATCGGCGCTCGAATGCCGGGCGAGACGATTTCATCGACTTACAGCTTGCACCGTGCAAGGCGCGTCAGCTCGCCGTCAGGTCAGGCGGCAGCTTCGAGCCCGCTGGCGAAATGCTGGCGCATCAGCTTCGCTGCCTTGGCGCCTTCGCGGGCCGTGATCGCCGTCATCAACGCGCGGTGCTCGGCCAGCGAGTCCGACAGCCGGCCCTGTTTGAACAGCGAGTGGTGGCGGTTCAACTTCATGACCTTGCGCAGATCGGCCACGATCTGCGTGCGCCAGCGGTTGCCGGCGATGTCGAGCAGGGCCATGTGGAACTGCTCGTTGGCGGCAAAGAAGGCGTCGCGCTGGCGCACCTGCTTCTCCAGGCGCTCGTGCAGTTGCACCAGGTGCGCGAGCTGCGTGGCGCTGGCGTGGCGCGCCACGTCGCCGGCCGCGTCGGCCTCGAGCAGCGACAGCAGGTGGTAGATCTGGTCCACGTCGTCGCGGCTCATCTCGGCCACGTAGGCGCCGCGGCGCGGCTTCATCGTCACCAGGCCTTCGGCGGCCAGCACCTTGAGCGCTTCGCGCAGCGGCGTGCGGCTGATGCCGTACTCGGCTGACAGCCTGGTCTCGTCGATCCACGCCCCGGGCTCGAGTTCGCGGGCGAAAATCTGCCCGCGCAGCCGCTCGGCCACGTCTTCGTAGAGGGCGCGGCGGGACAGGGGCGGCTTGACGACGGCGTGCATCCGG
>JANMHY010000733.1:0-5128 GCA_031375525.1 Burkholderiales bacterium | reverse complement strand
AAGATTCAGCCGTGTTCAACCAACAAGCCACCGAGGAATTCATGCACACCACCCCGATCCGCCAAGACACCCGCGCCTGGAAGCTGCCGGTGTGGGTCTCGTTCGGTCTCGCCGTCACGCTGTGCGGCAGCGGCCTCGCGTACCTGCCCGGGCAAGACCTCGACCGCGCGTTCATGGTGATGGGTTATGTGTTCTGTTTGTCGACCGCGTTTGCTGTCGAAATACATCCGCGATAACCAGCACCGCAAGGTCGACACCCCCATGTGGGGCAGCGTCGTCTGGGCCGGCTTCGGCTTTGCGATGGCGCTCACCGGCTGGGGCCTGTGGCGGATGGAAGTCAACCCGACCTACAAGGCCTACCTCGGCGTCGCCTGGCTGTTCCTCATCTCGTCGGTGTTCACGCTCGCCAAGACGCTGCGCGATGCGCACGAGGCCGATGTGCTCGAAGCGCGTGTCGGGCGCACGAGTGACACGCTGCAAGACAACGCTTAAGGAGAGCTCGCATGTCCAAGTTCCGTCGCACATTCGTCGCCATCGCGCTCAGCGCCGCGCTGATGTCCACCGCCCGCGCGCACTCCGAAATCTCCGAGGCCAGTGCCTTGTCGATGTTGCCGGTGGCGGTGTCGGTGGCCGCGCCGTCGATGATGCTCGGCGCCGGCGCGGTGCTCACTGTCATCAGCGTGCAGGCTTCGGCCACCGGCACCGTCTGGGTGCTCGAACGCGCGTCCGACGGCGCCCGCGCCACGTTGCACTTCTCCGGACACGTCGCGCAGGGCGCGGCCTTGTCCATCGGCGGTGCAGTCGTGGTGACCACGCTGGCGTCGGGCGTCGTGCTCAGCGCCGCCGGCAACGCCATCGCCTTCATCCCCAACGAGATGGGCCGCGCGCTCTTGCACAACGAGCGCATCACGCGATGAACGTCCTTCATCGCCTGACCGTGACCTGGCTGGTCACGGCGGCAGCCACCTGCGCCCACGCCGGCCAGACGTGCGACACGCGCCCGCCGCAAACCAACGATGTCGTGCGCGGCATGGCGCTGGCTGCGAACACCGCGACGCGGCTCGACGCCACAGGCGCGCAAGTCGTCGTGCTCGCACGTGCAGGGCAGGACCTGTCGAAGTACGCCTCACCTGGTCGCACTTCGGCTTTGCCTACCGCGAGGGTGACGGGCCGCGCTCGCATTGGCGAGTCGTCCACAAGCTCAACCACTGCGGCACGTCGAGTGCGGCGCTGTACCGCCAAGGCCTCGGCGAGTTCTTTCTCGACCAGCCGCACCGCTACGAGGCCGCGTTTGTCGAACTCACGCCCGAGGTGCAGTCGAAGCTGCTGCCGCTCTTGCGCGACAACATGCGCATCGACGATTGGCACGAGCCGCGCTACAGCATGGTGGCCTACGCCTGGGCGACGCGCTACCAGCAGAGCAACCAATGGGCGCTCGAAACGCTGGCCGGCGCGATGGACGCCGGCGCCAACAACCGGCCACGCGCGCAAGCCTGGCTGCAACTGCGCGGCTACGAGCCGACCACGTTGCGCATCGACCCGCTGACGCGCCTGGGCGCGCGCATGACACGCGCCAACATCGAGTTCGACGACCACCCGAATGCCAAGCGCTTCTCCGACCGCATCGAAACCGTGACAGTTGACTCGGTGTTCGTGTGGCTGCAACGCAGCGGGTTGGGTGAAGCGTCGGTGGTCATTCGCTGAGAATGCGCAAGGAGGGCCACCAACCGTGAGCGACACACCACCAGCACAACACAGCAGCCAGTTCGCGCTGCTTGGCCAGCGCCGCTTCGCGCCGTTCTTCTGGACGCAGTTCCTCGGCGCGGCCAACGACAACCTGTTCAAGTTCGCGTTCACGGTGCTGGTGACGTACCAGCTCAGCGTGTCGTGGCTGCCTTCCGCGCAAGCCGGCCTGGTAATCGGCGCGCTGTTCATCCTGCCATTTCTGCTGTTCTCGGCCACCGCCGGCCAGTTGGCCGACAAGCACGACAAGACGACGCTGATCCGCTTCGTCAAGACGCTCGAAATCGGCATCATGCTGCTCGCGGCCTTGGGTTTCTACAAGGCCAACGTGGTCGCGCTCCTGGCCTGCGTCTTCCTTCTCGGCCTGCATTCGACGATCTTCGGCCCGGTGAAGTTCGCCTACCTGCCGCAGCATCTGTCCGAACGTGAATTGACCGGCGGCAACGGCATGATCGAAATGGGTACCTTCGTTGCGATCCTGCTCGGTAACGTCGTCGGTGGGCTGTTGATCGCCGTGCCGGTGGTCGGTGCGCATCAGGTGGCGATCGCCTGCGTGGCGCTCGCGTTGGTCGGCCGCGTGGTCGCGCAGTTCGTGCCCGCATCGCCGGCCACCGACCCGGCATTGAAGATCAACTGGAACCCGGCCACGGAGACGCTGCGCAACCTGAAGCTCGCCCACGGCAACATCGTCGTCTTCCGCTCGCTGCTGGGCATCTCGTGGTTGTGGTTCTTCGGCTCGGTGTTCTTGGCGAACTTTCCGGCGTTCGCCAAGGACGTGCTGCATGGCGACGAGCAGGTGGCGTCGCTGCTGCTGGTCGTCTTTTCGGTCGGCATCGGCATCGGCTCGCTGCTGTGCGAGGTGCTGTCGCGCCGGCATGTCGAGATCGGCCTGGTGCCGCTCGGTGCGATCGGCATGACGGTGTTTGCGATCGATCTGTACTTCGCGTCGCGCGGTCTGCCAGCGTCGCCGACGATGAGCTTGTCGCAGTTCGTCAGCGTCGGCGCGCATTGGCGCGTGATGATCGACCTCGGACTGATGTCGCTCTTCGCCGGTCTGTTCTCGGTGCCGATGTACGCGCTGATCCAACTGCGCAGCGCACCGACGCACCGCGCGCGCATCATTGCTGCCAACAACATCCTGAACGCGCTCTTCATGATCGGCAGCGCTGTCATCGCCGCCGCGCTGCTCGGCGCCGGCGCCACGGTGCCGCAACTCTTTCTCGCCGTCGGCATCGCCAACGCGCTCGTCGCTGCCTACATCTTCCTGCTCGTGCCAGAGTACCTGCTGCGCTTCGTCGCCTGGATCGCCACGCACCTGGTCTATCGCTTCGAGGTCGAAGGCGACGAGCACATCCCGACCGAAGGCGCGGCGATCCTGGTCTGCAACCATGTCAGCTTCGTCGATGCCGTGCTGCTGATGGCCGCGAGCCCACGACCGATCCGCTTCATCATGGACCACAAGATCTTCCGCATCCCAGTGCTCGGCGCGATGTTCAAGCTCGCCAAGGCGATCCCGATCGCGCCGCAGAAAGTGGATGCGGCGATCTACGACAACGCCTTCGCCGAAGCGCGCCGCGTGTTGGGCGCCGGCGACCTGCTGTGCATCTTTCCGGAAGGCGGCATCACCCAGGACGGCACGCTGCAACCCTTCAAGGGCGGCATCATGAAAATTCTTGAAACACATCCGGTGCCGGTGGTGCCGCTGGCGCTGACCAACCTCTGGGGTTCGTTCTTCTCGCGCGTGAACGAAGGCAAGGCGATGACGCGGCCGTTCCGGCGTGGCTTCTTCACGCGAGTGGGCCTCGTTGGCGGCCCGGCCGAAGCAGCAGCGGCCGTGACACCGGAGAAACTACAGCTGCGCGTCGCCAGCCTGCTCGGGACCTGAGCGGCGCTCCTTCAAGGGAGCTTTTTTTCATGCGGCTGTCGCGGCTGCGTCGGCGCACCTTCTGGTGGGCCACGCTGGGCACCTGGATCGTCTTTTTCGCCGTGCGCGAAACGCTGGCGATCGAACGCCTGCCGCTCGTCGCCACTGCGTGGGCCGCGCTGGCGCTGGCGATCGTCGGTGCGATCTCGGTGGCGCGCCTGCACGACCGCGGCCGCAGCGGCTGGTGGCTTGCCGCCATCGCCATACCGGTGGCCGGCGCGCTGTGGCTGGCCTTCGAGCTGGCCTGTCACCGCGGCAACATGCACGCCAACGCCTGGGGCGCCGACCCCCGGGATCTCTGAACCACACTGCCTCCATGACGCAATCTCCGAACGTGGTCAACGACATCACCGGCCTGAACCCGGTGCCGGTGTGGGCCATCGTCACGCCACGCAACACTGACGAGGTGGCCGATGCGCTGCGCCGCTCCGATGGGCCGGTGTCGATCGGCGGCGGCCGCTTCAGCATGGGCGGCCAATGCGCGAGCCCGATGAGCCTGCACCTCGACATGCGGCAGATGAACAAGGTGCTCGGCTTCTCGCCGTCGGACAAGACGATCCGCGTGCAGGCCGGCGCACGCTGGCGCGACATCCAGCGTTTCATCGATCCGCATGGCCTGTCGGTGAAGATCATGCAGACCTATGCCAACTTCACCGTCGGCGGCGCTTTGAGCGTCAACTGCCACGGCCGCTACATGGGCCTCGGGCCGTTGATCCTGTCGGTGCGCGCGATCAAGCTGGTGCTGGCCGACGCCACCGTGCTCGACGCCTCGCGCGACGAGCACAGCGAGCTCTTCTTCGCGGCAATAGGCGGCTACGGCAGCGTCGGCGTGATCACCGAGGCCGAGCTCGACCTGGCCGACAACCACCGCGTGCAGCGCCTGAACCTGAAGATGGGCACCGCCGACTACCTGCGCCACTTCAAGGACAAGATCCGCAACAACAAGCAGGCAGTGTTCCACAACGCCGATCTCTACCCGCCCGAGTTCACGCGCGTGCGCTCCGTCACCTGGGTCGAGACCGAGCGCGCGCCCACCGAGCCGTGGCGCCTGCACGAGAGCGACGCCGCCTACCCGCTGCACCGCTATTTCACCTGGGCGATCACGGAAACCCCGCTCGGCAAATGGCGCCGCGAGTACGTGATCGACCCGCTGATCTACCGCAAGAAGGTCGTGCACTGGCGCAACTACGAAGCCAGCTATGACGTCGCCGAGTTGGAGCCGGCGACGCGCGAGCACGCCACCTATGTGCTGCAGGAATACTTCTGCCCGGCCGAGCGCTTCGAGGAGTTCGTGCCGAAGATGGCCGAGATCCTGCAGCGCCACCGCGTCAACATGGTCAACATCTCGGTGCGCCATGCGCATGCCGACCCGGGCACGCTGCTGGCGTGGGCACGTGGCGAAACCTTTGCCTTTGTCCTGTACTACAAGCAGCGCACGCGCGACAACGCGAAGAACCGCGT
>JANMHY010000724.1:0-5388 GCA_031375525.1 Burkholderiales bacterium | reverse complement strand
TGCGGCCTGGGCGGCTTGCTGCTGTTGAATGAGCATTCTGTTGGCCTGCTGCGTGATCTGCTCGATGGCCGCTTGTGCCATCCACGCGCGCACGAAAAACCCGATCGCGCCAGCCAAAAGAATGCCAAGCGTTACGCCTAGGGCGATCTTCCAAACCGAGGTGTCCTCGCGTTCCCAGCTCTGCATCCCTCTCTCCGCTTTGCTGCCAGTAATGTTGCGGTCGTAGCTTGACCTGACATTGACCTGACAACCCTTTTGCGAGGGGTGACGCCTAACCGGAAAACTTAGACAGCTCGAAACTGGAGGTGCGGCCGCCTCTGAGAGCCAGATTTTCTACTCTGCTTGTCAAGCGCCTTCGGCGATCGACTTGAGCTGCGCGCGCAGCGCCTTGCGCCCGGCTTGGTTGGTGTTGCGCCAGGCGGCGAGCGCGAGCTGCAGGAAGGCCGCTTCGGCCGGCGCAGGCGCCGCATCCTTGCGCCGCTCGTCAAGCCAGCCTGCGGGCTTGGCGCCGTGCGCTTCGATCTGGCGCGCCAGCTTTGTCGCCGATCGGCCGCGACGACTTGATCTGGCTCCACATCGAAGGCGAGATTTCGAGCGAGGCGGCGAACGACTGCTCCAGCCCCTTGGGCGCGATGCCGGCGGCCAGCGCCTTCTCGGCATAGGCCTGGAACAGCGCGAGCACGTTGAGGCGTCGTGTGGTGGTGATGTCGGTCACGGCGGGTGTGGGTGCGGAGCAACGCGGGACAACCCCATTGTCGCAGGGCTTGACGGCGTGGGTTAAGAGTCTTTACAGTGCGCCCCTTCGCCCGAAAGGGCCGACTGTTTTCATTTGAGAGATTCATCGTGACATCGCTGCGCACCACCAAACCGAACCGACCCATGCCGGGTCGAGTCGCGTTCGCACGCGCCTGCGCCGCCGCAGGGTCCTTGGGACATGAGCGGCTTGCCCGAAGCGACGACACGAACCCACCGGGAAAGGGCAGCGCCTAGCGGCATGCCCTTCAAGCTCTGTTTTTCAGAGGCCCGGAATCCAAAAGGATCCGGGCCTTTTTGTTTTCCCCGCGAGTGCTTCGGCGCCGCGCTGTTTGTTCTTTAACAAGTTGCCGCAGGACGATCGTCGGTACTGGCCGATCGATTCTTCCTGCCGAAAAGAAGTGGGACGCGCTCGATGTGCGCGTCACCGCTCCACTTCGGCTGTGTCCATGCACTCCGTCGTCGCCAACTGGTGTGTGCGGCGCGGGATGTGCGCGGCCCTGGCCCGGCCCCGTGCAGCGAGGCACCACGTCCGACGGGACGCTCGCGTGTGGGTACAGCCGAAGTGGATTTCAATCGTCGTGTTCGTCCAGTGGTGAGGACGCCGGACTTTCAATCCGGAGACGTGGGTTCAATTCCCGCACACGGCACCAGCACAAGAAGCCTTCGTCGAGCTCACGCTTCGAAGGTGGAAACCGGCCGCAAAGATAGGGCGGCGCCGGAACCCGTACCCGGATGGATCTCTTTTCTTGCCTCGTTAACTCAGCGGCCAGAGTGCCGGCCTGTCTAGCCGGAAGCCGCGGGTTCGATTCCCGCACGAGCGCCAGATCAGTTTGCCGAGATAGCTCAGCGGGTAGAGCGGCGCGTTGAAGGCGCGTGCGTCGGGGGGTCGGAGCCCTCTCTCGGCACCAAGTCAGAACCTCGTTAGCTCAGGTGGAAACGAGAGCGCCGATTTACGACACCGGAGGCCGAGGCCGGACACAAGGGCCTGCCTGCGCAGGGCCTTGTGCCTGCCGAGGGGCGCGAGCTCTGCGAGCGCGCGGCCTGCAAGGCGCACGTTCGAGTCGTGCACGAGGTGCCAATCGATTCCCCGATAGCGCAGTGGGCAGAGCGCCTGGCTGTTAACCAGGAGGTCCGTGGTTCGACCCCACGTCGGGGAGCCAGTTCAATTTCGTCTCGGTGTGGCGCAGTTGGCAGCGCGCGTGTTTCGGGAACACGAGGCCGCAGGTTCAAGCCCTGCCACCGAGACCAATCAACAACAGCGCGCGTGCGCTTGGGTGTGGCCGTAGCTCAATGGCAGAGCCGCGGGATGTGACCCCGCCCGTGCCGGTTCGACTCCGGCCGGTCACCCCCAAGCGCATGTGCGCAATCCATGCGTCGCGAACTCGAGCGGCAGAGTACCGGGCTCTTACCTCGGCATGTCAGGGTTCGAGCCCCTGGCGACGCACCAATCAATCAATCCCCTCGTGGCGGAATCGGCATACGCACCGGTCTCAGAAACCGGAGCCCGCACGGGCATGTCCGTTCGACTCGGACCGAGGGGACCAATTGCAGCAGCGCCCGCATCACCAGACAGATGCGGCGTAGTCGAGTGGCCTCAGACACCAGCCTTTGAAGCTGGGGACGTTGGTTCAAATCCAACCGCCGCTGCCAATCCATCACAACTTCATTGGCCGCGAAAGGAGGCCACGCATGCACCACCAAAACCACAGCCACGTGCTGCAACTCGATATCCAGGGCACGCCGCAGGCGTGGATCTCGCTCGAGCATGCGGCCCTGCACGTGGCGTCGGGCTCGGTGGCCTGGGTCGATGGCGACGGGCCGCTGGCCACGCTGCGCGGCGGCTTCAACGTTGCGCGCGGTCTTCAGTCGCTGATCGACGTGCACCCGATCGTGGCGCTGCATGGCGCGCCCAAGGTCAACCTGTTCGACGTGGTGCCGGCGTTCAGCAAGGGCAAGCTGTTCCGTCGCGACCGCATGACGTGCGCGTACTGCGGCCAGCGCTTCTTCGAGCGCGAGCTGCAATGCGAACACATCGTGCCGGCATCGCGTGGCGGACGCTGGGCCTGGATGAACCTGGTCACTGCGTGCGCGGCATGCAACGGCCGCAAGGCCGATCGCACGCCGGGGCAAGCTGGCATGCCGCTCATGTACCTGCCGTACGTGCCGAGCCGCTTCGAGGACTTTCTGCTCGAAGGCCGGCACATCCGCGCTGACGTGCACGAGTGGCTGGCCGCACGCCTGCCGAAGGGATCGCGCCTGAGCTGATGTAGCTCAGGCGCTCAAGAGTCTGCCGTGGAAAGCGAACGCTGACAGGTCAGGGGTTCGGGTGCAAGCCCGCCCCGCCGGTGTGCGGCATCCGGAATCGTCCGTGGATGTCGCACGTGCCGCGCCGCTGGAATCGGCTGATGCCGGTCATCAATGGATTGCGCCGCAAGGTGCCGGGTTCGATTCCCGGATGACCACCACTGGACAGCTCAGTCGGGTAGAGCAACGGCCTGATAAGTCGTCTGTCGCGGGTTCGACTCCCGCTCCATCCAAAGACCGGTCGAAAGACCACCCGCCGAACGTGAGCTGAAGGTCAATCGCCGCAAGGCGTGAAGCCCAACGCTCATCAGCGGCGGCTGCCGGCGCCGAGCAAGCGGGGCCTCGCGTTCACGGCCAGCAGAAGCGGCGATCACTCACCGCAGTCGCGCACCGTGGCACCCGAGCCCTGGCATTCGTCGTTCGCCGCCGCTGCTGTAACGGCACCCCTGTTCATTCAACGAGGAGAACAACATGCAATTCAAGCGTTTCACTGTGAAGAAGAACGAGCGCGGCCTGCTGCTGCGCAATGGCGATTTCGAGCGTGTGCTGCAACCGGGCACGCACTGGCTGTTCGCGGGCTTCGACGTGCTCGGCGTCGAGCTGTTCGCGCTGTCGCAGCCGGCGTTCACGCACGCGCTGGCCGACTACCTGATGGCCAAGGAGCCGCGCGTGGTCGAGGCTGAGTTCGTGCGCGTCGAGCTTGCCGAAACGCAGGTCGGCCTGCGCACCGAAAACGGCGCGCTGGTCGAGGTGCTGGCGCCGGCGACGCGGCGCCTGTACTGGAAGGGCCTGGTCGATGTGAAGGTCGAGGTGATCGACATTGCGGCATCGGCGGACGTGCCGGCATCGGTGGTGTCGCGCCTCGTGCAAACGCAACTGCGTCAACGCGCAGTCGCGGGCCTGGCCGGCGTGCTGCAAGTGCAGGTGCTCGAACACGGCGCCGGCATTCTGTGGATCGACGGCAAGGTCGAGCGGCTGCTGAACGCTGGTTCGTACGCGTTCTGGAAGTTCAACCGCAACGTGTCGGTGGAGCTGGTGGACCTGCGCCTGCAGGCAATCGAAGTCACGGGCCAGGAAATCCTGACCCGCGACAAGGTCTCGCTGCGGCTCAACCTGTCGGCGATCTGGCGCTACACCGACGTGCTGAAGGCGTACACGCAACTGGCCAAGCCCGCGGACCACCTGTACCGCGAGCTGCAGTTTGGCCTGCGTGCGGCGGTGGGCACGCGCACGCTCGACGAGTTGCTGGAGAACAAGACGGTGATCGACGAAGTCGTGACCGCGCAAGTCAAGTCGAAGCTGGCCGACTACGGTCTGCAGCTCGACGGCGTGGGCGTGAAGGACATCGTGCTGCCGGGCGAGATGAAGACCATCCTCGCCCAGGTGGTGGAGGCGGGGAAGTCCGCCGAAGCCAACGTGATCCGCCGGCGCGAGGAGACCGCGGCCACGCGCTCGCTGCTCAACACGGCCAAGGTGATGGAGGACAACCCCGTCGCGTTGCGCCTGAAGGAGCTGGAGACGCTGGAACGCGTGGCCGAGCGCATCGACAAGATCTCCGTGTTCGGAGGTCTGGACCAGGTGCTCAACGGCCTCGTCAAGCTGCGTTGAAAGACGAGTGCACCATCGGCTGCGAGTTGGGGGAGGCTGCATCGGCAGCCTCCCCTGGATTTGGAGAAACCATCATGAACAACCCCATCAACTACATCGAAGAACAAGTGCCCGGTGGCGTGCCCATCAAGATGTGGACGCGCGGCGTGCCGGTGGAAGACGAGGCCAAGCGTCAACTGATGAATGCGGCGCGGCTGCCGATCGTCTTCAAGCACATCGCGGCGATGCCCGACGTGCACTTCGGCATCGGCGCCACCGTCGGCTCGGTGATCCCGACCTTGCGCGCCATCATCCCGGCGGCGGTGGGCGTGGACATCGGCTGCGGCATGATCGCGTGCAAGACCACGCTGACGGCCGAAGACCTGCCGGACAACCTGGGCCCGTTGCGCTCTGCCATCGAGCGCGCGGTGCCGCATGGCCGCTCGCCCGGCGCGCGCGACCCGGGCTCATGGGGAACAGGGCAGAAGGCACCGGGCTCGGTGAACACGGCGTGGGCGCAACTCGAACCCGAGTTCACCGAACTGTGCCGCGACTACCCGAAGATCGCCAAGACCAACCACATCCAGCACCTGGGCACGCTCGGCACCGGCAACCACTTCATCGAGGTCTGTCTCGATGAGCAGAAGTTCGTCTGGTTCATGCTGCACTCGGGCTCGCGCGGCGTGGGCAACTTCATCGGCACGATGTTCATCGAGCTGGCCAAGCAGGACGCGATGCGCA
>JANMHY010000721.1:0-4610 GCA_031375525.1 Burkholderiales bacterium | reverse complement strand
GCCCAGAGCACGGGCAGCGTGGCCAGCAGCAGCCATGCAGCGAGCGCGGCGTACAACAGCGCAGGGCCCAGCAGCGAGCGCGGCTTGTTCATCTCAGTGGGCGTCTGCGTTCGCCCCCTCCCCCTGCAAGGGGGAGGGCTGGGGTGGGGGGTTCCCCCTTGCAGGGGAAAGGAGCAATGCGGGCGCTTGTCGTTGCTTCATCTCAGAACCCTTTCCGCTGCTCACGCCACGTGCGGCGCAGCAGCGGGATCAGCAGCACCGCGATGCCGATCACGGTCAGCACCGCCGCCGCGCTCGCCTTGTACGGGTTGTTCTCCTGCAGCAGGATGAAGTAGGTCAGGTACTGCACGCTGGTCGTGAACGTGCCCTGCGTCAGCACCATCACCGGCTCGAAGACGCGGTACGCGTCCATCAGATGGATCAGCGTGACGAAGACCACCAGCGGCATCATGTGCGGCAGCGTCACGTAGCGCAGCTTCTGCCAACGGCTCGCGCCGTCGATGGTGGCGGCTTCGAGGCTGTCTTGCGGCACCGATTGCAGGCCGGCGTAGAAGACGATGAAGGCGAACGGCACCACGTGCCAGATGCCGTACAGGATGATCAGCAGCCGCGCCGACCACGCTTGCGCCATCCAGAACACCTGCACGCCGAACTGCGACAGCACATGCGGCACCAGGCCGTTGTCGCGGAACAGCCATTTGATGGCCAGCGCGCCGACCACCGGCGTGATGATGAAGGGCAGCAGCGACGCCGAGATCACCGCCCCCTTCAGGCGCTGCGTCACCTGGTTGACCGCCAGCGCGAGCAGGAAGCCGAGCACGAGGATGAAGGGCGTGGTGACGAAGGTGTAGAGCAGCGTGAAGCGCAGCGCCGAGAGGAACTCGTTGGCCGGTTTGTCTTGTGGCGCGGCATCGGATGGACTGTTCGCATCGGCAGCCTCGGCATCGACGCCCAACACTTTGCGAAAGTATTCGGCGCCGACGAAGCGGCAGCTTTGCAGCGCGCGGCCATCGGCGCCGAGCTTGGCGCGCTGCGTCACAACATCCTGGGTGCCGAACGGGCCGGACTCCTGCACCGTCACCACTTCCATCTCGAGCGTGCAGTTGCGCACCGACAGATAGAAGGTGATCGCCAGCGGCAACGCCATCAGCGCCAGCATCAGCGCCACCGACGGGCCGGTGAATTGCAGGAACGAGCGCAGCTTCATTGCTTCATCACATTCGCGCGCTACTTGATGAAGCCTTTTTCCGCCGCTGCTTTCGCATACGCGGCAGCGGCGGCATCGAGCGCTTGTTTGGGCGTCATCTTGCCGGCCAGCGCTTCGGGCAGGAGCTTGCCGATCTCGCCGTGCGCGAGGCTGAAGAAGGGCTCGCTCGGCCACACCGGCGCGCCGGCTTTGGCCGAGGCGATGACGCCGGTGCCGAAGCGCGTGGGCTTGTAGTTCGAGCGAATCCAGATCGCGGTGTCGTTGCCGGAGGTGGTGGTCTCTTCGTCGAGCGCTTCCATCAGCACGCGGAAGACGGTGTCGCGGTCGCCGCTGATGTTCTTCGGCATGACGACGCCGTCCCACCACAGGTGCGTTGCGCTCTTGCCGCCGGGCACGGCCGCGGGCGCGGCGACGAACTCCATCTTGCCCACCACCTTGGAGGCGCTCGCATCGTCCATGCGCGAAGCGCGGCTGGCCCAAAGCACGCCCATCGCCGCCTTGCCTTGCTGGAACTGGTTCATCACGTCGTCGGTGTTCGATGCCAGCGCGTTCGGCGTCATGAAGAGCAGCATCGCCTTCATCGTCTCCACGGCCTTGATGCCGTTGGCATCGTTGAACGCCGGCTGCGCGCTGCCGGCCTTGAACATGCGCCCGCCGAGGCCGGCAAAGATGTTGACGAACTCGGTGGCGCAGTCGAAGCCCTTGGCAAAGGTCTGCGCGATCGGGAACTCGACGCTCGGCTCCTTGGCCTTGAGCGCCTGCGCCGTCTCCAGCATCTCGGCATAGGTGGCCGGCGCTTTGAGGCCGTGTTTGTCGAACAGATCCTTGCGGTAGTACAGGTTCTGCGCGTTCTGCATGAAGGCGATGGCCATGACCTCGTTGTTGACCTTGATCAACATGCGGTCCTCGAGCTTGTACTTGCCGCGGTACTTCTCCACCAGATCGGTGATCGGCTGCAACTGGCCCTTGCTCTGCAGGTTGGAGAACAGGCCCATCGACACCACCGCGGCGTCGAAAGGCGATTTTCCCTCCGAGGCGAAGGCCTGCTCGGTCTCCTGCCGCGCCTGCGGCGTCATCTTGAAGCTCACCTTCAAGCCCTGCCGGTTGCACGACTCCATTTCCTTGGCAATGTGCTGCAGCGCCGGGAAGGAGTTGCCGACAATGTTGATGTCGCCCTTGCCCTGCATGTCGGCGCACTTGGCGGCGGCCAACAGGGGCGTGAGCGCCGCCAGTGCAATGGCGACGTTGGTGGCGAAGCGGCGGGTGGCAAGCGGCGACATGGCGCTCTCCTGGTCGTTGGATTCAATGCAGGCGCAGGCGTTGCTGCGTCTTGCCGTCGAAAAGATAGCAACGCGCCGGGTCGGCAGCAAAGCCGACACGCGCGCCGATCGTGGTGCGAAAGTCTTTGGCCGCGCGCGCGGTGACGAGCTGCTCGCCGGCGCGCAGCGTCACCAGCGTTGCCTCGCCGGTGAGTTCGAACGAGAAGACGTCGGCGGCGATCTGGCCGGCGTCGGCGGTGACGACTGTCAGGTCTTCAGCGCGCGCGCCGAGCGTGACCTGATCACGCGTGGCGGCGCCGAAGCCTTCGATGCGCGTGCACGGCGCGGTGAAGACGCCGTTGTCCAGCCGTCCGGCGACGAGGTTCATCGCCGGCGAGCCGATGAAGCCGGCGACGAACAGATTCGCCGGATCGTTGTAGATCGCCTCTGGCGTGCCGATCTGCTGGATCTCGGCCTTGCTCATCACCACCACGCGGTCGGCCAGCGTCATCGCTTCGATCTGGTCGTGCGTGACGTAGATCGTCGTCACGCCCAGATCGTGGTGCAGGTGCTTGATGTGCGAGCGCATCGTCACGCGCAGCTTGGCGTCGAGGTTGGACAGCGGCTCGACCATCAGAAACACGGAGGGTTCACGCACGATCGCGCGCGCTAGCGCGACGCGCTGGCGCTGGCCGCCGGAAAGCTCTTTTGGCCGGCGCTGCATGAACTCCATCAGCTCCACGCGCTCGGCCGCCTTGCGCACGGCGGGCTCGATCTGGCTGGCCGCCAGACCACGGATGCGCAGCGGAAAGCTGATGTTCTCCGCCACCGTCATGTTGGGGTAGAGGCCGTAGCTCTGGAACACCATCGCCACGTCGCGGTCCTTCGGCTCGAGCGTGTTGACGCAGCGCTCGCCGATCCAGACCTCGCCTTCGCTCGGGTCTTCGAGGCCGGCGACCATGCGCATCGTCGTCGTCTTGCCGCAGCCCGACGGGCCGAGCAGCACGAGGAACTCGCCGTCGGTGATGTCGAGCGACATCTGCTTCACGGCCACCGCTGGGCCCCAGCGCTTGACGATGTTCTTCAGTTGCACGCGGGCCATGTCAATTCGCCTTCTGCGGTTGCAGCACCTGCATCCACAACGCCACGTCGTCGATCAGGATCCACTCGCGCACGACGCGGCCGTCTTCGACTTCGGCATGCGAGATGCCGAGCACCTCGACCGCGCGCCCCGTTGCCTCGCCGTAGCGGCCGCCGCCGCAGTGCTGCGTCTTTGCGCGCCAACGCATGGCGATTGCCGTGGCGCGCGCGGGCCGAGGGTTGGCGACGAGGTGTTCGACGGTGAATGAATCGGCATGCAGCGCGCCGCGCATGCCCGACCAGAAAGTGCGCAACGCCGCCGCATCGATCGCCGCCTGCGCCGCAGGCAGCGCAACGATGGCCTGCGCGCTGTGAGTCTTCTCGAACGCCGCCGCGTCGCCTTGCAGCCACAGCGCGCGATACCCTTGCGCGTAACGTTGCGCGGTGTCGTCGCTGTCGATGAAGGAGATGTACGGCGCGGGTGCCGGCGGCATCGTCGCCTTCACAAAAGCGCCACGCTCGTTCAGCCACGCCTGTGCCAGTTCGCGCTCATGCCGGCCGGTCTGCCTGGCGATGGCGGCCTGATCGCGCACCAGCCACTCGTGCACGATGCGGTTGCCGATGCACACGCAGTCGGCGATCGTGCGCACGGCAAGCGACGCGCCCGTGGGCGCGCCGAAGACGCCCGGCCCGGCGTGCGTCATCGGGCTGAAGATGCGGTGCGACGACAGGAAGCCGCGCTCGGCGTCGCCGGAGACGATCACGTCTTCGGCCAGCAGGCGCCGGTCGGGGAAGGCGACAAGCGTTGCGCGCGTGCCGTCGATCACCGGCTGCACGCCGATGCTGACGCCGCCCGGCGTTTCGACTGCGCAGCCGGCGCTGTAGTAGCGCCGGATGTCGTCGAGACGCCGCCCTTCCCAGATGCGGTCGGTGATGACGCGGATGTAGTGGTCGAGGCTCAGGAACTCGGCGTCGAAGCCGGACAGCGCGGTGTTCATGCGCTGTGCTTTCGGATTGGTTGCGCTTTGCCCTGACGCACCGAGTTGCGCAAGATCATCTGCCCC
>JANMHY010000719.1:0-2154 GCA_031375525.1 Burkholderiales bacterium | reverse complement strand
CTGGCCCTGCTGGTGCGCCGGCTGGCCTGCGGACTGCATGCCGCCGGCCTGCGCCGTGATGACCATGTGGTGGTGGTGGGCGACAACCGGCCGCGCCTGTACGCCACCATGCTGGCCGCGCAGTCGCTGGGCGCCGTGCCGGTGCCGCTGTACCAGGACGCCGCCGCAGCGGAGTACGCCTTCCCCATACAGAACGCCGAGGTCGGCTTTGCCATCGTCGAAGACCAGGAACAGGTCGACAAGATGCTGGAACTGCGCGGCACCGGTCCGCTGCTGCGCCGCATCTGGTATGACGACGCCCGCGGCCTGCGCAGCTACGCCGAGCCCGGCCTGGATTCGCTGGACGCACTGGTGGCCACGGGGCAGTCGCACGACGCGGCCAATGCGCGACTCTTCGACGACGAGGTGGCGCTGTGCCAGCCCGGCGACGTGGCCGCCATGTTCTTCACCAGCGGCACCACGGGCAACCCGAAGGGCGTGGTGCACACGCATGCGTCGCTACTCGACCGCGCCGTGGCCGGCCAGCGTTTTGACAAGTTGACGGCCGAAGAGGAGGTGCTGGCCTACATGCCGCTGGCGTGGATCGGCCAGAACATCTTCAGCTACGCGCAGTGGCTGTGTTGCGGCTACGTCGTCAACTGCCCCGAGAGCGCAGCCACGGTGATGATCGACCTGAAGGAGGTCGGCCCGACCTACTACTTCGCACCGCCGCGCATCTTCGAAGGCCTGCTGACGAGCGTGACGATCCGCATGGAAGACGCCGGCCGCATCAAGCGCTGGCTGTACGGCAAGGCGATGGCACTCGCCCGCCGTGTCGGCCCCGATGTGATGGACGGCAAGCCGGTCGGCGCTTTCGACAGGTTGAAGTACCGCCTCGGCGACCTGGCCGTCTACGGCCCGCTGCGCAACACGCTGGGCTTTTCCCGCGTGCGCGTGGCCTACACCGCGGGCGAGGCGATCGGGCCTGACCTGTTCACCTTCTCCCGCTCGATCGGCATCAACCTGAAGCAGCTCTACGGCAGCACCGAGACCGCCGTGTTCGTGTGCTTGCAGCCCGACAACGCGGTGCATGCCGACACGGTGGGCGTGCCGATCGACGGCGTGCAGATCAAGGTCGATGACAACGGCGAACTGCTGGTCAAGAGCAACGGCCTGCTGAAGGGCTACTACAAGAACGAAGCGGCAACGCGCGAGGTGCTCACCGCCGACGGCTGGTACCGCACCGGCGATGCCGGCTACCTCGACGCCAGCGGCCACCTGAAGATCATCGACCGCGCCAAGGACGTCGGCCGCCTGGCCGGCGGCGCGATGTTCGCGCCGAAGTACATCGAGAACAAGCTCAAGTTCTTTCCGTACATCAAGGAAGCGGTGGCCTTCGGCGACAAGCGCGACAGAGTCTTCGCCTTCATCAACATCGACTTCGATGCCGTCGGCAACTGGGCCGAGCGGCGCAACCTGCCCTACGCCGGCTACCTCGATCTGGCCGGCAAGCCCGAAGTGCACGTGCTGATTGCCGACTGCGTGAAGAAGGTCAATGCCGACCTGGCTGCCGACGAAAAACTTGCCGGCGGCCAGATCAGCCGCTTCCTCGTCTTGCACAAGGAGTTGGATGCCGACGACGGCGAACTGACACGCACACGCAAGGTCCGCCGCGGCGCCATCGGCGACAAGTACCAGGTGCTGGTCGATGCGCTGTACGGCGGCAAGCAAGAGCAATTCATCGAGACGGCGATGAAGTTCGAGGACGGACGCAGCGGCAGCGTGTCGGCGACCTTGCACATTGTCGATGTGGCGGTGACTGCCCCGATGAAGAGGGCCGCATGAACACGATGGTCGAGCAGAGCGCGATGACCGCACCGTCGGTCAAAGGCCGCCGCATCGGCGACGTGATTCTCGAAGTCAAGAACATCAGCCTGGCGTTCGGCGGCGTCAAGGCGCTCACCGACATCAGCTTCGACGTGCGCGAGCACGAGGTGCGCGCGATCATCGGGCCCAACGGCGCCGGCAAGAGCAGCATGCTCAACTGCATCAACGGCGTCTATACGCCGCAGCAGGGCACGATCAGCTTTCGCGGCAAGACCTTCAGCCACATGAACTCGCGCCAGGTGGCCGAGATGGGTGTCGCGCGCACGTTCCAAAACCTGGCGCTGTTCA
>JANMHY010000858.1:0-4634 GCA_031375525.1 Burkholderiales bacterium | reverse complement strand
TTCCTTGCCGGAGTAGATCGCCTTGTTCTCCGCGCCTTCGACCTTGAGGATCGCCAGCGCGCCCTTGTTGAAGGCGCGAAAGATCGAGTGATCGACCAGCACATAGCTGCCCGGCACCTCGAGACGGAAGTCCATCATCGCCGCGCCGCCGGCCGGGATCAGCGTCGTCTGCACGTTCTCCTGGAACTTGGCGCCGCCCTCGAACCAGACCTTGTCGAAGATCTCGCCGATGACGTGAAAGCTCGACACCAGATTGGGGCCGCCGTTGCCGACATACAGGCGCACCGTTTCGCCGGTCTTGGCGGTGATGGCCTTGTCTCCCGTCATCGCGCCTTCGCTGCCGTTGAAGAGCACATAGGTCGCGTTCTCGTCGATCGCCTTTTGCATGTCGAACGGCTGCGCGCCCTTCTCGCGGTACTTGCCGGTGGTGTAGAAATCGCCCTGCATCACGTAGTACTCGCGGTCCACCTTCGGCAAACCGCCGGGCGGCTCGATCAGGATCAGCCCGTACATGCCGTTGGCGACATGCATACCCACCGGCGCGGTCGCGCAGTGATAGACGTACAGCCCCGCGTTGAGCGCCTTGAAGGTGAACTGCGACTGATGCCCCGGCGCGGTGAAGCTCGACGCCGCGCCGCCACCGGGGCCGGTGACGCCGTGCAGGTCGATGTTGTGCGGCATCTTCGAGTCGGGCGCGTTCTTCAGATGGAACTCGACGGTGTCGCCCTGGCGCACGCGGATGAAGCTGCCCGGCACCGTGCCGCCGAAGGTCCAGAACGTGTAGCTCACGCCTTCGGAGATCGGCATCTCTTTCTCGATCACTTCGAGCTCGACGATGACCTTGGCCGGCGCGCTGCGCCCGGTGGCCGGCGGCACCTTCGGCGGGCTCGTCAGCACGGCCTTGATCGGCTCGCCTTGCGGCGGACCGAAGTCGCCCTTGGCGGTTGCAGAACTCGCTGCGGACGCGGCGGCAGGGGCCGTTGCAGCCGTCGTGTCGCGCCGAGAGCAACCGGCGACAGCGATCGCTGCGCCCAGGCACAGCAGCAGGGCAAAACGGCTCATGGGAGTCTCCTCGGTGTGATGGTTGTCGATTGCGGTGGAGCTTGCATCGCCCACCCGCGCGCGCCTTGCGCCACATCAAGCGCAAGCCACGGACACCGCGTCGGACGTCCTGGAACCAGCATGCCGTCGGCACGGCGATCAATCGCGGGCAGCGCTGCACAATGCAGCCGTGGCCACACTTGCGCACATCGCCCTCCTCGACGACGAAGTCGAAATCACGCAACTGATCGCGCGCTATCTCGGCGCGCAGGGCTTTCGCGTCTCGCAGGTGCATCGCGGCGCCGAGCTGCTGGCATTGATGCGCGATGACGCACCGGCGCTGGTGCTGCTCGACCTCGGACTGCCCGGCGAAGACGGCTTCGTGATTGCGCGCCAGTTGCGCGAGCACCACCGCTGCGGGCTGGTGATCGTCAGCGGCCGCGGCGACGCGGTGGACAAAGTGGTGGGGCTGGAGATCGGCGCCGACGACTACGTGACCAAACCGTTCGATTTGCGCGAGCTGCTGGCGCGCATCAAGGCGGTGCTGCGCCGGCTCGAGCCAGCGGCGCCCGTTTCAGCAGCGGCAGCGGCAGCAGCGCCGGGCGGCTTTCGCTTCGCCGGTTTCACGCTCGATGCCGGCGCGCGGCGCCTTACCGACACTGCCGGTACCGAACTCGCGCTCACAGGCGGTGAGTTCGACCTGCTCGCCACCTTTTGCAAGCACGCAGGCCGCGTGCTCTCGCGCGATTTCCTGCTCGACGCGACACGCGGCCGCGACGCCGGGCCGTTCGATCGCACCATCGACGTGCAGGTGGGCCGCCTGCGGCGCAAGCTCGAAGCGCAGGCCGAAGGCGCAACGCTGATCAAGTCGGTGCGCGGTGCGGGCTATCTGCTCGCGGTGCCGGTGCAAGCGTTGTGAGCTCGCTGCCGTTGCATGACGCGCTCTTCGACGCGTACCCCGACGCGGTGCTGCTGGTCGATGAAAGTGGAATCATCGTGCGCGCCAACCAGGCAGCGAGCACGCTGCTCGGTTATGACGACGGCGAACTGATCGGCCTGGCCATCGAAGCGCTGGTGCCGGACGCAGCGCGTGCGCGTCATGTGTCGGACCGCCAAGGCTTCCAGCGCGAGCCGCGCAGCCGGCCGATGGGCACCCAGATGGACCTGGCCGCGCGCCGGCGCGACGGCGGCCAGGTGCTGGTGGAGATCGCCCTCAGCCCGCTGATGGCAGACGGGCAGCCGTATGTGCTGGCCGCCGTGCGCGGCATCGGCGACTACCCGCGCATCAAGCAGGCGCTGCGGCGCGCGCGCCACGCCGAGTGCATCGCGCAGATGGGCCGGCTCGCGGTGGACAGCCGCGATCCTGAGACGGTGTTGCGCGAGCTGCCGCCGGCGGCTGCCGCCGCGCTAGACGCGCAGGCCGGCGCGCTGCATGTGCTCGATGCCGACGGCCGGCGTGTGCGCACGCTGGGCAACACGGCGGCGCCCGCGCAGGACGCGCCATCGATCGCGCACGTGCGCCCCGAGCGCGGCGCTTCGGCGTGGCCCGGCTTCACATCGCGCATCGCCCAGCCGATCGCCGACCGCGGTCGCGCGGTGGGCCTGCTCGAAGTGCACACGCGCGAGCCGCGTACTTTCGATGCCGACGACGCGCGCTTCATCGAATCGCTGGCCAGCCTGGTGGCCACGGTGCTGCAGCGCGCAGCCAGCGAAGATGCGTTGCGCCACGCGCAGCGGCTCGAAGCGGTGGGCCAGCTCACGGGCGGCATCGCGCATGACTTCAACAACCTGCTGACCATCGTGCACGGCAACCTGCAGGTGCTCGAAGACTGGCCGTCGGTCGCCGCCGACGAGGGCGCGCGCGAGCTGCTGACCGCGGCGCAGCGGGCCACGCGGCGCGGCGCCGAGCTGACGGCCAAGCTGCTCGCCTTCTCGCGCCGCCAGCGCCTGCAGCCGCTGCCGCTGTCGCTGCAGCACTTTCTGCCGCCGTTGGCCGATCTGCTGCGGCGCACGCTCGATGCGCGCATCCGCATCGAGCTGAGCGTGGCCGGCGACACGCCCGACTGCCTGGCCGACATGGGGCAGCTCGAAGCGGCGCTGGTCAACATCGCGATCAACGCGCGCGACGCGATGGCCGACGGCGGCACGCTGGCCTTTCGCGCCGCGCGCTGCAACGCGGCGCCGCTCGAGGCCGATAGCCAGGCGTGGCGCGGCGGCGGCGTGGCGCTGGCCGTCAGCGACAGCGGCGTGGGCATGAGCGAGGCCGTGCTCGCGCGCGCCTTCGAGCCCTTCTTCACCACCAAGGAAGCCGGCCGCGGCACCGGCCTCGGACTGGCCACGGTGCACGGCTTTGCGTACCAGTCGGGCGGCGCGGTGGCGCTGCAAAGTGCGCCGGGCGTCGGCACGACGGTGACGCTGTACTTGCCGGCGGCGCAAGGCGCCGCGCCGGCGGCGGGCGCGCTGCCGTCGTCGCGCGACGCCTCGATGCCGCGCGGCCTGTCGGTGCTGCTGGTGGAAGACGAGCCCGAGGTGCTGCGCGTGGTGCAGGCGTTCCTGTCGGGCTGGGGTTGCCGCGTGGTGACCTGCTCCCACGCGCAGGCGGCGCTCGATGCGCTGGCGGGCGCTGATCGATTCGACCTGCTGCTCAGCGACGTGGTGCTCGGCCCCGGCCTGCGCGGCACCGAGTTGGCGCAGCGTGCGCGCGCGCATCGGCCCGGCCTGCCGGTGCTCCTGATGTCGGGCTATGCCGCCGATGCCGATGCGCCCGCCGGCGTGCCGCTGCTGCGCAAGCCGTTCACGCGCGAGCAGCTTGCGCAGGCGATGGCGGACACGCTTGCCGGTTCGGGTTGAAGTGAACTCCAACATGAACGGTGAGCGTCGGGATTCGGCGCTTGAGTGAGCGGCTGTTCTGTCAGCGCGAAGGGCGCCCAGTACCGCTTGGCTGACCTTCGAGCTGGCGCAAGCAGAGTCAGCTGTGCAGCGGTTGCTGCCGGTGGCCGCAAAGTAGCGTCCTTACGCTAACCGCTCTATGCGCTGCCGATCGTCATGCCCGACCGCTTGCTGCTTGCGGCGAACGACGCCATCTCGGTCAAGCCCACTGTAGGCTGGACTAGCAATGGGCATGAGGTGTGAGTCGATCTGCGACTGTGAACCTTAGCTCCGTCGTGCTTTCCGCAATCCAGTCCGGCTCGGCCGCCACTCAGCGCACGCCTGCCTCGCAACATCTCCGACGGCGCGCCGAATGGAGGGGCGCGTACAAGATCAGTAGCAGTAGACCGAACGATAGTGTTTGAACGGTCGAAACCTCCGGGACGGCAGAAACCACCGGCTCAGTTCGAACGAGAAAGGTTCCCAAGCCAGCCGCCTGGAACAACGTCTGCTCGTTGGAGATCTGCGCAATGCCGTTGGGTGGATTGACTACAAGGTAGGTTGACCGCCCGGCCACAGGTAAATCGTTGATGAAGCCGGCCGAGCTTATGTTGTTCAACGGGTCCGATCCGAGGTGATTCAGAAAGCTGGAGGTCGCACTTGCGAAAGTGTCAGGAGTCCACGACGTTCCGTCTGCAGGCAGGAGATGGGAGATGTCACCTGCA
>JANMHY010000654.1:0-3691 GCA_031375525.1 Burkholderiales bacterium | reverse complement strand
GATGCCGTGCAGGATCGGCCACCAGACGATGCGCGGGATCTCGACGACGCGCGGGTCGGACAGGAACTCGCGCAGGTAGCGGCGCAGCGCAGGGGCCGTGGGTTCATCGGGGGTGCCGAGGTTGACCAGCAGCACGGCAGTGCGCGAGGGTGTGCCGTGGGCGAGCGCGGGTTCGGTGGCAAAGGTCTCGGCAGGCATGGGTGCGGATTGTCAGCGATCAACGCCGACCGCCGCGCGAGGCCGGCTCAACCCAGTGTGTCGCGCGGCTGCGTGTCGCCGAAGTGAACGACTTCGAACTTCACCGTCGCCGCGCTCACATCAGCCGGCGAGCCGCCGAGGCCGATGACGCCGCTGCCGTGCAGCGTGCAGGTGCCGCGCTTCAGGCTCAGCACCTCTTCGCTGCCGGCAAAGCGCACGAAGGTACCGTTGATGCTCAGATCGACCAGCGAGAACACGCCGCCTTGCCAATCGATGCGCGCATGTTGACGCGAGACGCGCGAGTCCTCGACGCAGAAGGCGCTCTGCGCACTGCGGCCCATCACCATCGGCAACCTCTCGCTGGTCATCAGGCGGCGCGTGCGGCGCCAGGTCAGGCGAATCCCTTCGGGCTCCTGCACCGGCGCCATCACCGCGCCGAAGGCCGTGGCGGCAGAGTCGTAAGCCGGGCGCTTGCCGCCGAGCAGGTGCACATGCACCGGTTCGGCGCGACCGCGCAGGTGCATCCAGTCGAGACTGCGAAAGCGCTGCTGCTCGAGCTTGATCAGGCCGCCGAAGACTTCGTCGGTGATCAGCGTCTCGTTGTCGCCGGCGTGGTCGAGCAGCCGTGCGGCGACGTTGACCGCATCGCCGAAACAATCACCACCCATCTCGACGACCTCGCCGCGCGCCAGCGCCACCTGCAGGCGCAGCGCGCGCAGGCCGGCCGACGCGCCGTGCTCGCTGCCGCGCTGCACCAGGCCTTCGAGCGACTCGTGCATCTGCGCCGCGGCCTGGATGCCCGCCGGCGAGGTATCGAACACCGCCATCAAACCGTCGCCCAGCGTCTTGACGACCCGACCGCCGCGCTCGCCGACGCTCTGCCCGAGCAAGGCCACCGTATGCGTGATCACCGAGGTGGCCTCGGCGTTGCCGAGGCGCTCGAATATCGACGTGCTGCCGCGCAAATCGGCGAACAGCACGGTGCGTTGGGCGATCAGCGTCATGTCATGCAGCCCCTCGGCCGGCGGGTACATCGACCGATCCCCCAAGGGGATGCGGGCCGGCTTGGGGCGGCCCGGCGCTCGGCCCGCGCGCGTTGGAGCCCATATCTCTTACAGGTTGTCCAGGTACGTGCGGAGTTTGTCCGATCGGCTCGGATGCTTCAACTTGCGGATCGCCTTGGCTTCGATCTGGCGGATGCGCTCGCGCGTCACGTCGAACTGCTTGCCGACTTCCTCCAAGGTGTGGTCGGTGCTCATCTCGATGCCGAAACGCATGCGCAGCACCTTGGCTTCGCGCGGTGTCAGTGAGTCGAGGATGTCTTTCACCACATCGCGCAGGCCGGCCTGCATCGCCGCGTCCACCGGCGCCACCGAGTTGGTGTCTTCGATGAAATCACCGAGGTGCGAATCGTCGTCGTCGCCGATCGGCGTTTCCATCGAGATCGGCTCCTTGGCGATCTTCATGATCTTGCGGATCTTGTCCTCGGGGATCTCCATCTTCTCGGCCAGCGTCGGCGCATCCGGCTCGTAGCCGAACTCCTGCAAATGCTGGCGCGAGATGCGGTTCATCTTGTTGATGGTCTCGATCATGTGCACCGGGATGCGGATCGTGCGCGCTTGATCGGCGATCGAGCGCGTGATGGCCTGGCGGATCCACCACGTCGCGTAGGTTGAGAACTTGTAGCCGCGGCGGTATTCGAACTTGTCGACCGCCTTCATCAAGCCGATGTTGCCTTCCTGAATGAGGTCCAAGAACTGCAGGCCGCGGTTGGTGTACTTCTTGGCGATCGAGATGACCAGGCGCAGGTTGGCCTCGATCATTTCCTTCTTGGCGTCGCGCGAGGCCTTCTCGCCCTCGTTCATCTTCTTGTTGATCTGCTTCAAATCTTCGAGCGGCACGACGGCCTTCGATTGCAGATCGATCAGCTTTTGCTGCAGCTCCTGCACCGGCGGCAGGTTGCGCGCCAGGATCGTGCTGTACGGTTTGCCGAGCGCAACTTCCTTTTCCGCCCACTTCAGGTTCATCACGTTGGCCGGGAAGGTCTTGATGAAGTGGTCCTGCGGCATGCCGCATTTATCGACCACGATCTTGCGCAGCTCGCGCTCGTAGCGGCGCACGTCATCGACCTGCGAGCGCAGGATGTCGCACAGCCGCTCGATGGTTTTCACCGTGAAGCGGATCGACATGATCTCGCCGCTGACCGCCATCTGCGAGCGGTTGTACGACGGCGATTTGTAGCCTTCCTTCTCATACGCGCGGCGCATCTTCTCGAAGTGGCCGTTCAACGCATCGAACTTGACCAGCGCCGCGACCTTCAACTCTTCGAGCCGCTTCGTCAGTGCCTTGCTGATCGCGCCTTCGTCTTCTTCTTCGGCTTCGTCGAACTCGTCGAAGTCTTCTTCGGCCACGTAGTCGTCGGCCTCGTCGTCGGAGACGAAGCCATCGACGGCCTCGGAGATCTGCATCTCGCCGGCGCGCAGGCGCGTCGCCATCGACAGGATCTCGGCAATCGTCGTCGGCGACGCAGAGATCGCCAGCATCATCGCCTGCAAGCCGCCTTCGATGCGCTTGGCGATTTCGATTTCGCCTTCGCGCGTCAGCAGCTCGACCGTGCCCATCTCGCGCATGTACATGCGCACCGGGTCGGTCGTGCGGCCGAACTCCGAATCGACGGTGGACAACGCAGCTTCAGCCGCTTCTTCGGCTTCTTCTTCGGTGGCGGTGGTGGTCGTGCCGCCGGCGATCAGCAGCGTCGCCGCATCGGGCGCCTGCTCATAAACGGCGATGCCCATGTCATTGAGCATCGACACGATCGCTTCGAGGATCTCCTCGTTGACGAGCTTTTCCGGCAGGTGGTCGTTGATTTCCTGGTGCGTCAGGAAACCGCGCGTCTTGCCCATCTTGATGAGCGTCTTCAACTCATGGCGGCGCTTGGCGACTTCTTCTTCGGTGAGTTGCGTCTCGTCCAGGCCGAACTCGCGCATCAGCGCGCGCTCCTTGGCGCGCGACACCTTCATGCGCAGCGGCTTGACCTTGGCGGCCTTGGTTTCACCGTCCTCGCCGCCTTCGCCCTCGGCCTCGCCTTCGAGTTCGGCGGTCAGGGCTTCGAAGTCTTCATCGCCCGGCTTCGGCAGCGCGCCCTTCTTGCCGTCCTTCGCGTCCTTGGCTTTGGGTCCGCGTTTGCCCTTGGGCTCATCTTTGGCCGCCGTTTTGGCTGTGGGTTTGGCCGCCGTCTTGACCGGCGCGGCCTTCTTGGCGTGCTTGTCGTCGTCCTTGGCGGGCTTGGCGGGAGCGGTCTTCTTCGCGGTCATTCGCAATCCTTGGGCTGGTCTCGGTGCGCACTGGCAGAGGCAACGGCGGGCGGCAACTCAAAATGGGTTGCAGCAACGCGCCACCTCAACGGACAGATCGGGGCTTTGGCCGATGACGGCCGAGCAGTCGGTGGCGACGCGCGGTACAGGTGCAGTCCTTGCGGGTGGGGGTGGCCTTG